>JAXDFS010000080.1:0-10169 GCA_034665465.1 Solirubrobacteraceae bacterium | reverse complement strand
GAGTGGAACGACGACGAGCGCCGCTGGGACCCGCTCCACCACCCGTTCACGGCGCCGCTCGGCGACCTCGACGGCGACCCGGGCGCGCTGCGCTCGCGCGCCTACGACCTGGTCGTCGACGGCTGGGAGCTCGGCGGCGGCTCGATCCGTAACCACGACCCCGACGTCCAGCGCAAGGTCTTCGAGGCGATCGGCATGGACGAGGCCGAGGCCGAGCAGCGCTTCGGCTTCCTGCTGGAGGCGCTGCGCTTCGGCGCGCCGCCGCACGGCGGGATCGCGTTCGGGATCGACCGCATCGTGACCCTGCTCGCCGGGCGCGAGTCGATCCGCGACGTCATCGCGTTCCCGAAGACCGCCAGCGGCTCGGACCCGCTGACGGGCGCGCCGGCGGCCGTTGACGACGCGCAGCTGCGCGAGGTCGGCCTGAAGCTCGTCGTACCGCCGTCCGGCCGGCCGTAGGCCGTCGCGGACGCCTGTACGACCCGGGCCCCGGGGGCTCACGCGAGCGCGAGCATCTGCCGACGCAGACCGCATGGATCAGGTCTCGCGCCCGCTGCTCATCGCTCTCGGCGGCATGGTTGCGCTGCTCGCCGTCTGGTTGGTCGCCCTGCGGCCAAAGCCCGTGTCCGTCGGCAGCACGCCCCTCGCGCCCGTCCAGGCGATCCCCAAGGCCCGCGCGGCCGCCGCCGCCTCCGACGCTGCAAACGCGAAGGTCCAGGCCGCCACCGGCGGCGCTGCGGCCGCCACCGCGCCGGCGCCCGCGGCTGCCGCTCCCGCAGCCAACCCAGCTTCTGCGCCACAGCCCGCCGCGGCCGCCAGGCCGGCTGCCGGCTCGCCCGCCGCGGCCAGGCCGCTGGATCGCGGCGTCCTGCGCGACATCCATGCCGGCAAGGTCGTCGTCGTGCTCTTCTGGGCGGCCCAGGGGGCGGACGACATCGCGACCCACGGCGCCGTTCGCGCCCTCGCCCGCCACCATGGCAAGGTCGCCATCCACGTGGTCCCGATCGCCCGCGTCGGGCGCTACCCGTCGATCACCAAGGGCGTCACGATCGCCCAGTCGCCGACGACGCTGATCATCGATCGCAAGCGCCACGCCCGCGTCATCACCGGTCTCAGCGAGCCGCGCGAGCTCTCGCAGGCCGTGGACGACGCCCTCCGCGTCCACTAGCGTCCCGCGCAGCACGCGGCGCGGGTCGTTGTCACACGCCGGGCGCGCCCAGCGCAAGTTCCCTGCACCGAGCGGCCTTGCTTTGACGTGACAGGGTGCCCTAAGGTGGCCACTCGTTAGGGGGACCTAACGCAGAGATGCGTTCGAGCGAGGGGTGTGGACCTGCATGGAGCGACTTCGGTACCTGTTTGCGCTCGGTTGCGCCTGCGCCGCGTCGACGAGTCTCATCGCCTGCGGCGACAGCAAGGACGAGAACGGCGCAGCCGCGACGACGACCGCAGCGCCCGAGACCGTGTTCGCCCCCGACGCCAAGGTCGCAGCTGGGCTGAAGGACCTCGCGCAGGTCGCAGTCGCCGTCAGCACGCAGACCGATCCGACAGCCTCCAAGAAGACCGCCGAGGGCCTGGAGGGACACTGGGCGCCGGTCGAGGGGACGGTCAAGCGCAACGAGCCCGACATGTACGCGACGATCGAGGAGGACCTGTCGCTGCTGGAGTCCGGGGACGCCGCGAAGACGAAGACCGGCGCAGCCGAGATCGGCAGGACCGTCCACGCCTACATCGCCAAGCACCCGGGCTGATCAGATGACCCGCCGCCTGCTCTCACTCCTGCTCCTGACCATCGGCGTCGCCGTGCTCGCGCAGGCCACGCCCGCGCTCGCGGTGACCGGCCAGGGCTCGGTCAGCCGCGACACCGCCATCAAGCAGCTGCGCGCGGCCAGCGTGTCGATCGACCAGTCGCTGGCGCTCATGAAGGCCGGCCGGCGCGAGCAGGCCTTCGAGATCTCGAAGTCCGGCTACCTGAAGCACTTCGAGCTCGTCGAGATCCCGCTGCGCGCCGCCAACGCGGGCCTGACGCTGAAGGCCGAGGAGAAGTTTGCGGAGATCCGCGCGGGGATGCGCACCGGCGCGTCGACGAGCGACGTCCGCGCGAGCGTCATCGAGCTGCGCGGCCTGGTCACCGACGCCGAGCGCCAGCTGACGTCCAAGGGCATCGCGGCGCCGTCGGTCGTCTTCGGGCAGTCCTTCATCATCATGCTGCGCGAGGGCCTCGAGGCCGTGCTGCTGCTGGCGATCCTCTTCGGCTACCTGGAGTCCACCAAGAACGGCCAGTACCGCAAGCACATCCTCTGCGGGGTCGGTGCGGCGGCGGTGGCGACGGTGGCCAGCATCTTCCTCATCGACCAGCTCTTCTCGGTGCTGCCGTTCGGGCGCGAGGTGCTGGAGGCGATCACCGCCCTGCTGGCGGTGGTCGTGTTGTTCTACGTCTCCTTCTGGCTCATCGCGCGCCTGGAGCAGCGGCGCTGGCTGGAGTTCCTCAAGGCCCGCATCTGGACCGCGGTCTCGGCCGGGTCGGCGGTCTCGCTCGTGCTGATCGGCTTCACGTCGGTCTACCGGGAGGGCTTCGAGAGCGTGCTCTTCTACCAGGCTCTGAACACGTTCGGGCAGGGCCTCGGGATCTGGATCGCCGCCGGCGCGGCGGCCGGAGCGGCCGTGCTCGCCGTGCTCGCGACGCTGATCTTCAAGTACGGGCGCAAGCTTCCGATCAAGGTCTTCCTGACGACCGCGGTGTGCTTCGTCATGGCGACCTCGGTGGCCTTCCTCGGCAACGCGATCAGCGCGCTGCAGGTCGCCGACGTGCTGAGCTTCACGCGGCTTGACAGCTGGCCGCACCTGCCGATCTTCCTCGCCCAGGCGACCGGCTACAGCCCGACGCAGGAGACGGTCATCGCGCAGGCGCTGCTGGCCGCCGTCTACATCGGCGGCGCGATCTGGGTCTTCGGGATCCGGCCGCTGCGCCAGCGCTCCGCCACGCCGGCCAAGCCCGCGAAGGCGGCGGCCCCGACGCCCGCGACGGCGGAGATGAAATCGTCGTGACGACGGGCCGGGCGCGCGTCGGCGTCGATGTGGGGGGGACGTTCACGAAGGCGGTCGCCTGCGACCTCGAGACGGGCGCGGTCATCGCCCGAGCGGTGCTGCCGACCACGCACGAGGACCCGCAGGGGGTCGCGGCCGGGGTCGTCAGCGCGGTGGCCGAGGTCGCCGCGCAGATCGGCGGGGAGAACATCGAGCTCGTCACGCACTCCACGACGCAGGCGGTCAACGCCCTGCTCGAAGGCGACGTCGGGCTCGTCGGCGTGCTCGGCCTCGGGCGCCGCCCGGACCTGCGCAAGTCGCGCAAGCGCACCTGCCTGGCGCGCGTCGACCTCTCGCCCGGCCGGCGCCTGGAGACCGCGCACGAGTTCCTCGACGTCTCCGACGGATTGGACAGCGGCCAGCTGGACTGCGCGATCGCCCGGCTGCGCGCCGCGGGCGCGACCTCGGCCTGCGTCGCCGAGGCGTTCGCGACCGAGGACGACAGCCACGAGGCGACGGCCGTCGCCGCCCTGCGGGCTGCCGGCATGCCCGCCTGCGCCTCGTGTGAGATGTCGGGGCTGTACGGCCTGGAGCTGCGCACGGTGACCGCCGCGATCAACTCGTCGGTGCTGCCGATCGCCGTCCGGACCGCCGGCTTCGTCGAGGCGGGCGTGGCGGCCGCCGGGATCGACAGCCCGGTCATGGTCATGCGCGGCGACGGCGGCGCCACGGACCTCGCCGGCTTCCGGCGTGAGCCCGCCCGCACGCTGTACTCGGGCCCTGCCGCCTCGGTCGCCGGCGTGCTGCGCTTCACCCAGGTGGCCGACGGCATCGTCGTCGAGATCGGCGGCACCTCCACCAACGTCGCAGCGATCAAGGCCGGCCAGCCGAAGCTCTCCTACGTGCAGGTCGCCAGCCACGCGACTGCGCTGCGGGCGCTGGACGTGCGCGTCGTCGGTGTCGCCGGCGGCTCGATGCTGCGCGCGCGCAAGCGCACCGTCTACGGCGTGGGCCCGCGCAGCGCGCACATCTCCGGTCTGGCCTACGCCTGCTTCGCCGAGCCCGAGCAGCTCGAGGGCGCGACCGCCGAGCTCGCCGCGCCGCGCCCCGGCGACACGCCCGACTACGTCGTCATCACCTGTCGCGACGGGGCCCGCCTCGCGCTGACGAACACCTGCGCGGCCAACCTGCTGGGCATCGTCGAGCCCGGCGACTACGCCGCCGGCAGCCGCGACGCCGCGGCGGCCGCCTTCGAGATCGCCGGCCCGCTGCTGCGCCTCCCGGCCGAGGAGATCGCGCGCCGGATGCTCGTCGCGGCCGGCACGGCCATCGCCGAGCTCGTCGCGGCCGTCGCAGCCGAGCACGAGCTCGAGGACCCGACGCTCGTCGCCGTCGGCGGCGGGGCGGGCGGCCTCGGGCGCTACGTCGCCCAGCTCATGGGCCTGGAGTGCGTCGTGCCCGAGGGCGCCGAGGTCATCTCCTCGATCGGCGACGCGCTGTCGCTCGTGCGCGCCGAGCGCGAGCTCGCCACGCGGGCCCCGACGCCCGAGGCCCTGCAGGCGCTGTCGGACGCCGCGCGCGATGCGGCGATCTGCGCGGGCGCGGCGCCGGGCTCGATCGACGTGCGCATCGAGCACAGCCCCGAGCGCGCCGCGCTGCGCGCGATCGCCACCGGCGCCGTCGGGCTGCATGCCGGCGCGCTGCCCGGCCGGCGCCCGATCGACGCCGGCGGGGCGGCCGAGATCCTGTCGCGCGCGCACTGCCACGGCGAGCCGCAGGCGGTCGGCTCCTTCTGGGTGGGCCACGTCAACTCGGGCTCTGACCGCAGCATCGTGCTCGACCGCTTCGGCGACGCCGTCGTCGACACCGCCGGCGACCTCGTCGACATCGACAACGGATCGAGCAGCGCGGTGGCCGACATGCGCAGCGCCGTCGTGCGCAACACCAAGCGCCTGGGACCGGTCATGCTGCCGCCGACGATCTGGGTCATCCACTCCGACTCGCTCGTCGAGATCGCCAGCGGCGACGTCGGCGACACCGCCCAGACGCTCGCGGCCGGGGCCGACGGCCCCTGCATGGTCCTCGTCAGCAAGCGCTGATGGCGGTCTACGCGGGTGCTGGCAAGCGCAAGCGCTCGACGATCCTGATCGCCGTCGCGACGCTCGTCGTGGGACTGCTCGCCGGCATCGCGACCGGCCGCGCGACGGCACCCTCGCTCGCCGACAAGATCGCCGACGGGCGCAACGGCGGGCGCGATCTGGTCACCGCGCTGCAGGTGCTGCCACTGGAGTACAGCCAGGCGCTGAACGGCTCGGAGGGCACGACGCTGATCGGCGACACGGTCAACCGCTCCGCCGGGCAGCTGCGCTCGGCGCTGGACGGCGCGCCGTGGCTCGGCCCGGCGCAGCGCAGCGCCGCGACCGCAGCCGTGCAGGCGGTTCGCGCGGCGGCGGCGAGCAGGGTGGCGCCGGCGCGGTTTCAGTCCGTCGTGAACGGCTCGGCGGCGAAGATCCAGGCCGTCTTCGGGCTGCCCGTCAGCGCCGGCGGCTGACGCGACCGGCGCGGGCGCCCGCAGGCGCCGATCTACACTCGTCCCGATGGCCGACGAGCGCTTCGAGGACCACCTGCTGCACCCGCGCGGGCGCGCGCGGCAGATCGCGGGCGCGTTCAGCGGCGCCGCCGGCGGAGCGGCGTGCGGCGATCTGGTGCGCATCGACGTCGCGGTCGCAGGCGAGCGCGTGCGCGCCGCCGCCTTCGAGGCGTCGGGCTGCGGGGCGACGATCGCCGCGGCCAGCGCCGCAGTCGAGCTGCTCGACGGCGCCGGCCTGCTGGACGCCGCCCGGATCGGGTCGCCGCAGATCGCGGCCGCCCTCGGCGGCCTGAGCCCCGGCAAGCTGCACGCCGCCGACCTCGCGTCCGACGCGCTGCACCGCGCGCTCGGCGCGGCCGTGCGCGGCGACGGCGCGCTGGAGCCCAACCCCGGGCGGACCCTCGTCGCGATGTCGGGCGGGGTCGACAGCGCGGTCGCGGCGCTGCTGTGCGCCCGCGACGGCCTGGAGGTCGCCGCCGTGACGCTCGAGCTGTGGGCCGACCCGGAGAACGACGGCGAGCGCTCGTGCTGCAGTGCCGCCGCGGTCCGCGGCGCGCGGGTCGTCGCCCACGGCATCGGCCTGGCGCACTTCACCCTCGATCTGCGCGACGAGTTCCGCGCGGGCGTCGTCTCGCCCTGGCTGGCCGAGCACGCCGACGGCCTGACCCCGAACCCCTGCGTGCGCTGCAACGGCCACGTGCGCCTCGACGCGATGCTCGAGTTCGCCGACCGCCTCGGCGCCGCGACGCTCAGCACCGGCCACTACGCCCGCCGCACGGCCGACGGCCTGCTGCGACTCGCCGCCGACCCGGCGAAGGACCAGACCTACATGCTTGCCGCCCTCTCGCGCGATTCGCTCGCGCGGCTGCGCTTCCCGCTCGGCGAGCACCGCAAGCCGCAGGTGCGCGCGCTCGCCGCGCAGGCCGGGCTCGCGGTCGCGGGCAAGCCCGACTCGCAGGATCTCTGCTTCCTCGCCGGGACCGGCCGCGCCGGCTTCCTCGCCCGTCACGGCGGGATGCACGAGCGTCCCGGCGACATCCTGGACTGCGACGGCGGCGTCCTGGGGCGCCACCGCGGCCATCACGGCTTCACGGTCGGCCAGCGCAAGGGCCTGGGCGTCGCCGCGACAGAGGCGCTCTACGTCCTGGCTACGGACGCGCGTGCGAACACCGTGACGGTCGGCCCGCGCGAGCAGCTGGCGACCCGGACCGTCCGCGTCCGGGGCCTGCGGATGCACGGCGCCGAGCCCGACGCGGTGCGCCTGCGCTATCGCTCGCCGGCGCTGGGGTGCCGCCTCGAGGGCGACGAGATCCACCTCGCCGAGCCCTTCGACGGCGCCGCCCCCGGGCAGACCGCGGTCTTCCTCGCCGGGGACGCGATCGTCGGATGCGCGACAATCGCCGCGTGAGCCTGACCACCGACGAGATCCGCGAGACGTTTCTGGGGTTCTTCGAGCGCCACGACCACAAACCGCTTGAGTCGGCGTCGCTCGTGCCGTCCTCCTATGACCCGTCGGTGCTGCTGACGACCGCCGGGATGCACCCGCTCGTCCCGTACTTCAAGGGCGAGGAGAAGCCGCCCTACCCGCGCCTGACGACCTGCCAGAAGTGCTTTCGCACGACCGACATCGAGAACGTCGGCAACACCGCCCGCCACCTGACGTTCTTCGAGATGCTCGGCAACTTCTCGATCGCCGACTACTTCAAGCAGGAGGCTGTCGAGCGGGCCTGGGAGCTGTCGCTGCAGGTCTTCGGCTTCGCGCCGGAGGACATCTGGATCTCGGTCTTCGAGGGCGACGAGGAGCTCGGCCTGGGCCCCGACGACGAGGCGATCGAGGCCTGGATGTCGGTCGGCGTGCCGCGCGAGCGCATCGTCCTGCTGCCGCGCTCGGAGAACTTCTGGCAGGCCGGCGCGAGCGGCCCGTGCGGGCCCTGCAGCGAGCTGTACCTCGATCGCGGCATCGAGTACGGCACCCCCGAGGACCTCCCCGGCGGCGAGAACGACCGCTTCCTGGAGTACTGGAACCTCGTCTTCACCCAGTACGACCTCGGCACCGCCGAGGACGGCCGGCCCACGCTCACGCCGCTGCCGGCCAACAACATCGACACGGGCCTGGGCCTGGAGCGGATGGCCGTCATCCAGCAGGGCGTCGAGACCGTCTTCGAGACCGACACGTTCGCGCCGCTCGTGGCGCTGGGCCGCGCGATGGCCTCCTCGGAGCCCGACGTGCGGGCGCTGCGGATCCTCGCCGACCACTCGCGCGCGATGACGTTCCTGATCGCCGACGGCGTCGTGCCCTCCAACGAGGACCGCGGCTACATCCTGCGCCGCGTCATGCGCCGCGCGATCCAGCAGGGCCGCCGGATCGGGATCGAGCCCGGCTTCCTGCCCGCCTTCGTCGAGAAGGTCATCGAGATCATGGGCGCCGCCTATCCCGAGCTGCACCGTGAGCGCGAGTCGATCCTGCTGTGGGCGCGCTCGGAGGAGGAGAGCTTCGGGCGCACGCTCGCGCAGGGCACGCGCCTGCTCGAGGAGGTCATCGCACGTTCGCGGGAATCTGACCCCGACCGCCCCACGATCGCCGCCGCGGACGCCTTCCGCCTGCACGACACCTTCGGCTTCCCGTTCGAGCTCACGAGCGAGCTGGCGGCCGAGCAGGGGCTGGCGGTCGACAGCGCGGGCTTCGAGGTGCTCATGGAGCGCCAGCGCGCGCAGGCGCGCGAGGGCGCCCGCGCCGAGCAGACCGGCGACCTGCGCGAGCGCGCCCGCGAGCTGGCGCGCGCCTCCGGCACCCAGACGGACTTCACCGGCTACGAGACGCTCGAGCAGCACACGACGGTCGCGTCCGTCGACGGCGGCCTGGTCAAGCTCGCCGAGTCGCCCTTCTACGCCACCGGCGGCGGCCAGATCGCGGACGTCGGCACGATCGAGTGCGAGGGCGGCGACTGCGAGACGCGCGTCGTCGACGTCGTGCGCATCGGCGACGACCAGGCGGTCGTCGTCGAGGTCCAGCGCGGCGAGCTGCATCCCGGCGAGCGCGTGGTGGCGCGGGTGGATCGCGCCGCCCGTGGTGCGACGCAGGCCAACCACACCGCCACGCACCTGCTGCACGCCGCGCTGCGCGAGCGCCTGGGCACCCATGTGCGCCAGGCCGGCTCCTACGTCGGTCCCGACAAGCTGCGCTTCGACTTCAACCATGGCGAGCGGATCGCCCCGGCTGACCTGCAGGCGATCGAGGACCGCGTCAACGAGCTCGTGCTGCGCAACGATCCCGTGCGGCCGATCACGACGACCCTCGACGAGGCCCGCGCGCTCGGCGCGATGGCCCTCTTCGGCGAGAAGTACGGCGACATCGTGCGCATGGTCCAGATCGGCGACGGCTCCTACTCGCGCGAGCTGTGCGGCGGCACGCACGTGCGCAGCACCGCCGAGATCGGCGTCTTCAAGATCACGGGGGAGAGCTCCAGCGCCGCCAACGTGCGCCGCATCGAGGCAATCACCGGCCCGGTCGCGGTCGCCGAGCTGCGCGCGGGCGACGCGAAGGCGCGCGAGGCAGCGGCGCTGCTGCGCACCGACGTCGCCCAGCTGCCGTCAGCCGTCAGCACGCTGCGCGACAGCGTCAAGCAGGCCGCGAAGACATCCGCCAACGGGGCCGGGGCGGTCGACATCGACAAGCTCGCCGGCAGCGCGACGCCGATCGCCGGCGCGGATGTCGTCGCCGAGGTCGTGACCGGGCCGGGGCCCAAGGAGCTCATGGACGTCGCCGACCGCGTGAAGGGCAGGCTCGGCGAGCAGTCGGCGACGGTGCTCGGCACGGTCGTCGACGGCCGCGTGCATCTCGTGGCGGCGGTGACGCCGGCGCTGGTGGCGCGCGGCGTGAAGGCGGGCGCGATCGTCAAGGCCGCCGCCCAGGTGGCCGGCGGCGGGGGCGGGGGACGGGACACGATGGCCCAGGCCGGCGGTCGAGATCCCGACAAGCTTCCCGAGGCGATCGCCGCGGCGCGCGCGGCGATCGAGGCCGCCTTGGCGGAGTAGCCGATGCGCGTGCTCGCGCTCGACTACGGCAGCGCGCGCTGTGGCTGTGCGGTCAGCGACCCCACCGGCACGCTCGCGACGCCGATCGAGCCGATCCTGCGGCCCGCGACGCGCAAGGGCCTCGCGCGCGTCGGCGACGTCGTGCGGGCGCGCGAGGTGCAACGGGTCGTCGTCGGGCTGCCGCTGTCGCTGTCGGGCGCCGACTCCGCGCAGACCGCCGAGACGCGCGAGTGGGCCGCCCGCCTGGCGGAGCGCGTCACGGTCCCCGTCGAGCTCTACGACGAGCGCTTCACGACGCTGATGGCCAGCCGCGATCCGGGCGATCCGACGGCTTCGGAGGACTCGCGCGCGGCGGCCCACCTGCTCGAGGGCTGGCTCGCAGCGCGCGCGACCCGGGAGGCCGGGTAGCGTTCATGGCGAAACACAGGACCTCATGAGCAGGCAACGCCGAGACGACCCCGGCGCCGAGCGCGAGCGCTCGGCGGAGGAGCGCGAGCGCGCGCGCCTGGAGCGTGAGGCT
>JAXDFS010000079.1:0-15504 GCA_034665465.1 Solirubrobacteraceae bacterium | reverse complement strand
TCCTTGGGGCGCGGGTCCTTGTAGACCTGCTCCTTCATGGGCGCCAGTTCTTCAGCCATGGTTCCTCGCAGTATGGACGGCCGCGTGCCAGCCTGCGAGCAGGGTCCGTCGCTGGTCCTCCGACATCGTCGGCTCGTAGCGCGACCGCGCCCGCCACGACGACGCGACCCGATCCTGGCTCCACAGGCCCGCGCCGACCCCGGCGAGGTAGGCGGCACCCAGCGCGGTCGTCTGCTCGACCTCGGGCACCACGACGGGCGCGCCGAGCACGTCGGCCTGGAAGCGCATGAGCCAGCCGTTGACGCTCGCGCCGCCGTCGGCGCGCAGCTCGGCGAGCGGCTCGTCGGCGACGCGCTCCATCGCCTCGACGGCGTCGACCGTCTGAAACGCCATCGCCTCGAGCGTCGCGCGCGCGAGGTGCGCGCTCGTGCTGCCGCGCGTGAGGCCGACGATCGTGCCGCGCGCGTAGGGGTCCCAGTGCGGCGAGCCCAGGCCCGTCAGCGCGGGGACGAAGTAGACCCCGTCGTTGGAGTCAAGCGACGCCGCCAGCGCCTCGGTGTCGGCAGCCTTCTCGATGATCCCCAGGCCGTCGCGCAGCCACTGCACGCCCGCGCCGGTGACGAAGATGGCGGCCTCCAGGGCGTAGACGGTCCTGTCGCCGATGCCCCACGCCACCGTGGAGAGCAGTCCGGGGGGCGCGGTCGGCACGTCCTCGCCGGTGTTGACGAGCACGAACGAGCCGGTCCCGTAGGTGTTCTTGCCAAGGCCCTTGTCGAGGCAGCCCTGCCCGTAGAGCGCCGCCTGCTGATCGCCGGCGATGCCCGTGACCGGGACGCCGTCGTGGCCCTCCCCGAGCGCGCCGTCGCGCACGCGCCCGAACTCGCCGATGCTCGGCATGACCTCCGGCAGCGCGGCGCGCGGTACGTCGCCGAACAGCGCGAGCAGGTCGTCGTCCCAGTCGCCGCGGTTGATGTCGTAGAGCATCGTGCGCGAGGCGTTGGAGACGTCGGTGCGGTGCTCGCCGGTGAGCTTGAAGACCAGCCAGGCGTCGATCGTGCCGAAGCACGCGCGCCCGTCCTGCGCACGCTCGCGCAGGCCGTCGACGTTGCCCAGCAGCCACTCGATCTTGGTCGCGCTGAAATAGGGGTCCAGGACCAGCCCCGTGCGCGTGCGCACGAGCGGCTCACGGCCGGCGTCGCGCAGCTCGTCGCAGCGGCCCGCGGTGCGGCGGTCCTGCCAGACGAGCGCGTGATGCAGCGGCTCGCCGCTGGAGGGGTCCCAGACGCAGACGGTCTCGCGCTGGTTGGTGATCCCGATCGCCTGCAGGTCGCCGCCGCGCGCGCCCGCCTCCTCGAGCGCCTCGCCCGCGACGGCTTGGGTGACCTCCCAGATCTCGGCCGCGTCGTGCTCCACCCAGCCGGGGCGCGGGAAGTGCTGACCGAACTCGCGGTAGGCGCGGCCGGCGAGCTGCGCGTCCTCGTCGAAGACGAGGCAGGTCGTGCCGGTCGTGCCCTGGTCGATCGCGAGGATCACTTCCAGGACGGTACCCGGCAGCGCCGAGGACTGGCCGGGACCTGGAGGAGGAGGTCCCGGCCATGAGCCCTCTGGCGTCCGGGCGGCGCGGGATCACGGGGGCGCCACCCGTTCCCCGCAGGCGACGGAACCGGCCCGCCCGCGGTGCTGCCATGCACGGTAGGCCGCCTCCGCGGCCCGTCCAATCGACCGCCGTACAAAGCGACGCGCGCGCGGTTGGCCCGCGGGTCGAGCGGTCGCGCCCCGTTCGACGATCGTCCAGTGCTCTCGCGCCCGGCTCACGGATTGCCGATTGGTGACGTGTGTCAGCGCGCAAGGACCGCGACGAGCTGGCCGGCGAGCTCGAGCGCGCCCGGCGGCGCATCGCCGAGCTCGAGCAGGAGCTCGTCCGCCGCGGCCGCGATCCGCTGACCGGCGTCCTGCGCATCGAGGCCTTCCGCGAGCACCTCGGCGAGGAGGTCCAGCGCGCCCGCCGCCACGACCGCCCGAGCGCACTCGTCGTCATCGAGGTCGACCGCATGGCCGACGTCCACCGCGAGCACGGCTTCGGCGGCGGCGACGGCGTGCTGCGCGCGCTGGTCGGGGCGGTGCGCGCCGGGACGCGCGCCGAGGACGTCCTCGCGCGCACGGGCGACTGTCGCTTCGCCCTGCTGCTCTGCGACGCCGACGTGGACGCTGCGAACGCCTGCGTCACGCGCCTGCTCGCGGACCTCGCGAACACCGAGGCCGGCCCGGTCGGCGGCATCTCCGCGTCGGCCGGGATCGCGCCGTTCGAGCGCGACGACGAGGCGATCGAGCTGCTCGACCGCGCCGGGCGCGCGCTGGCCGACGCCCAGGGCGCCGGCGGCGGGCGCCTCGTCACCACATCCGCGACCGACCCCTCGGGCGCCGGCGTCGTGGCGGGCATCCACCGGCGCGACGCCGTCGAGGCGCTGGCCGTCGCGCTGCTGGAGCGCGACCGCTACACGGGCGAGCACTCCGAGTCGGTCGTCGAGATGGCCGGCAAGGTCGCGGGCTCGCTCGGCCTCTCGCACGAGCAGGTCGAGGACGTGCGCCAGGCCGCGCTGCTGCACGACATCGGCAAGGTCGGCATCCCCGATGCGATCCTCAACAAGCCGGGGCCGCTGACGCCCGAGGAGCGCGAGATCATGGCCGAGCACCCGGTCATCGGCGAGCGCATCCTGCGCAGCATCGGCGGCTTTGCGCCGGTCGCGTCGATCGTGCGCCACGAGCACGAGAGCTTTGACGGAAGCGGCTATCCCGACGGCATCAGCGGCGCCGAGATCCCGATCGGAAGCCGCATCATCCTGGCCTGCGACGCCTACCACGCGATGACCAGCGACCGCCCCTACCGCAAGCGCATGTCGCACACGGACGCCTTCATGGAGCTGCGCCGCTGTGCCGGGCGCCAGTTCGATCCCGACGTCACCGCGGCGCTCGCGGGCTACTTCTACCACCGCCGCCCGGGCCACCTCACGGCCGTCGGCTAGCGCTGCGCCGCGCGGATCGCCTCCGCCGCCGGCGTGACCTGGTGGTGGGGTCGTCGATGCGGTGCTCCCACACGAGCGAGCTCACCGCCGGCTCGCGTAGACCGCCAGGAAGTCGGCGAGCTGGCGGCCGCGGTGCACGAAGCCGCGCCACGTGCGCCCGGTCGCGCGATGGACGAGGTCGAGCTGGACCTCCTCGACGCGGTAGCCGGCGCGGGCGGCGTCGACCGTCATCCCGATCTCCATCCCGAAGCGCGGGGCGAACGGCACGACGGTCGCGAACGCCGGCCCGCTGAGCGCGCGCTGGCCGGAGATCGGGGCCTTCAGGTCCAGGCCGGTGAGGCTGCGGATCGCGCGATGCGCGAATCCGATCGCGAAGCCGAATCCACCGCCGACGCGCGCCGAGAAGATCGCAACGGCGAGATCGCAGCGGCCGGAGCGGACCGCCGCGACGAGGGCCGGCAGCTGCGCCGCGCTGCCGGCCAGGTCGCCGTCGCATAGGACGAAGACCGGCGGGTCGGGCTCGAGCGCGCGATGCAGGACGCGGCGCGCGGCGAGCGTCGCCGCCCCGCCCTTGCCGATCGTGCGCTCGCTGCGCACGACCTCCGCGCCGGCGGCCGCCGCGACGGCCGAGGTGTCGTCGACCGAGCCGTCGTCGGCGACGAGTACGCGCGCCCCGGGGAACGCCGTCGCGAGCGCGGCGAGCGTGGCGGGCAGGCGGTCGGCCTCCTCGTGGGCGGTGACGATGACGATCGTGTCGGAGGCGTCCATCGCGGCGGCTACTCTCGCAGAGCACAGCCCGTCTGCAGACATCGAGGAGGAGCCGTGGTTGAAGTAGAGGCCCACATCACGGGCATCGTGTGGAAGATCGAGTGCAAGGTCGGCGACGTCGTCGAGGAGGGCGACACCGTCGTGACGCTCGAGTCGATGAAGATGGAGATGCCCGTCGAGGCCGAGGATCCGGGGGTCGTCAAGGAGATCCTCTGCGTCGAGGGACAGCCCGTCGACGAGGGCGACACGCTCGTCGTCCTGGAGTAGCCTATACACTCATAGACGGTACTCTATGGCAAGCGGTCGAGCGTTCGTAACAAAGATGCGCAAGTGCCCGCCGCGCGCTATTTTGAAGAGGCGTATGGGCGGCGAGCTACTCAGTGATCGACCGGCTGACGGAGTTCTGCGCCTTGCGATCAGCAACCCGACCAAGCGCAACGCCCTCGACCACGCGATCCTCGACGCGCTGACGCACGAGCTGCGCACGCTCGACGACGATGTGCGCTGCGTCCTGCTGACCGGCCACTCGGGGATGTTCTCCTCGGGCTACGACATCAGCGAGATCCCCGTGCGCGAGTTCGCCCACACGGCCGAGAAGCTCGTCGCGCACCCCTTCTGCGACGCGCTGGAGGCACTCGACGCGACCGAGATCCCGACGATCGCCTCGCTGTGCGGGTCGGCGATCGGCGGCGGCCTGGAGCTCGCGCTCGCCTGCGACATGCGCCTGGCCTGCACGCGGATCAAGCTCGGCATGCCGCCGGCCAAGCTCGGGCTCGTGTACTCGCACACGGGCATCCGGCGCTTCCTCAACGCGATCGGGGAGCCGCGCACCCGCGAGCTCTTCCTGCTCGGCCGCTACATCGACGCGCGCACCGCGCTGCAGTGGGGCCTTGTCAACTGGGTCGTCGAGGACGCAAAGCTCGACGAGACCTCGATCGAGATCGCCTCGTCGCTGGCGGGCAACGCGCCGCTGTCGATGGCCGGCAACAAGAAGGTGCTGCGCGAGCTGCTGCGCGCCGAGGCCGCCCTGGACCCGGAGGTCGAGATCGACCTGCTCGAGCTGCGCACCGCGAGCTTTCACTCCGAGGACCTGCTCGAGGGCGTGTCGGCGTTCGCCGAGAAGCGCCGGCCGAGCTGGAAGGGCCGCTGAAGCAGTCAGCCTCGGCCGGTCCGACGTACCCTTCGGCCCGCCGTGAAGATCGTCACCTGGAACGTCAACTCGCTGAAGGTTCGCCTGCCGCGCGTGCTCGGGTTCCTCGAACAGCACGATCCCGACGTCGTGCTCATGCAGGAGACCAAGGCCGAGGCCGAGGCGTTCCCCGTCGCCGAGCTCGCCGCCGCCGGCTACCACGCCGTTCATCACTCCGCCGGACGCTGGGCGGGGGTCGCGATCGTCGCCCGCAAAGAGCTCGAACTCGCTGATCCGGTCGACGGGCTGCCCGGCGAGCTGCGCGGCGACGAGGCGCGCTGGATCGAGGCGACGGCCGGCGGGCTGCGCCTTGTCAGCGTCTACGTTCCCAACGGCCGCGAGGTCGGCTCCCCGACGTTCGCCGAGAAGCTCGCCTTTCTCGACGCCGCGGCGGTGCGCGCGGGGCAACTGCGCGGCGGCGCCCCGATGGTCATCGGCGGCGACTTCAACGTCGCGCCGGACGACATCGACGTCTATGACCCGGTCGCGTTCGAGGGCTCGACGCACGTGACCGCGCAGGAGCGCTCGCGGATCGACGCGCTGATCGCCGCCGGCGGGCTCGTCGACAGCTATCGCCACCTGCACCCGGGAGACGTGCAGTACACCTGGTGGGACTACCGCCAGGGGCACTTCCACCGCGGGCTGGGACTGCGCATCGACCTGCTGCTGGCGAGCGAGGCGCTGGCCGGCTCGATCGCCGCCTGCGGAATCGAGCGCGACTACCGTAAGGGCACGAAGCCCTCAGACCACGCGCCGCTGATGGTGCAGATCGGAGCACGATGAGCACCGCGACGCGCGCAGACCAGGTCGAGACGGCCGACGGGGCGATGGGCGCCTACGTCGCGCTGCCGAGCTCGGGCAGCGGACCCGGCATGGTGCTCATCCACGAGATCCTCGGGGTCAACGACTACGTGCGCGGCGCGGCCCAGCGGCTCGCGGACATCGGCTACGTCGTGCTCGCGCCCGACCTCTTCTGGCGCACGCAGCCGGGCCTGGACCTCCCCAACGACGACGAGGGGATGAAGGCCGGGATGGCGGCGGCGCAGCAGCTCGACTTCGCGGCGGCAACCGGTGACGCGATCGCCGCGCTGGCGGCGCTGCGCGAGATGCCCGAGGTGACCGGCGCCAAGGCCGGGGTGATCGGCTTCTGCCTGGGCGGCTCGCTCGCCTGGAACGTCGCGGCCGGCGGCGATCCCGACGTCGCCGTCGTCTACTACGGCTCGGCGATCCCGGACGCGCTCGACGCTGCCGAGCGCATCACCTGCCCGATGATCATGCACTGGGGCGGCGCGGACCCGCTCATCAAGCGCGACCAGGTCGACGCCGTCGCCGCGATGGCCGCCACCCGCGACAACATCGAGTGCCACGTGCACGAGGGCGCCGGCCACGCCTTCGACAACAACTGCTCCGAGCGCTTCCACGTGCCCGAGGCACGCGCCGCGGCGTGGGAGCTCACGGCGGCGTTCCTCGCGCGCGAGCTGCCGGTCGGTTAGGGCGCCCGCCGCACGACCCGCCCCGTCGGCTTCCCCACCGGCCGCCCGTCGAGCGCCACCGTGCGCCCGCGCAGGATCGTGCGCACCACCCGCCCGCGCAGGGTGCGCCCCGCGAACGGGCTCAGGCGGTGGCGGTCGTGCAGGCCCTCGCGCGCGACGAGCCACTCGCCCGCGGGGTCGACGAGCACGAGGTCGGCGTCCGCGCCGACCTCCAGGCGCCCCTTCGCCGGGCCCAGCCCGACCCGGCCGGCCGGCGCCGCCGACAGCAGCCGGGCGAGGTCGGCCGGCGCCAGGCGCGCGCCGGCCACGCCGGCGTCCCAGAGCAGCGCGAGGACCGTCTGCGCGCCGCTGATCCCGCCCCACGCCCGCAGCATGTCGGCACCCTGCTTGCGCTCAGGCGGGCAGGGCGCGTGGTCGCTGGCGACGAGGTCGATGCGGCCGGCCGCGAGCTCGTTCCACAGCGCCGCCACGTCCGCCGCCGGTCGCAGCGGCGGCGCGCACTTGGCGATCGCGCCGAGCGCCACGGCGTCGTCCTCGCCGAGCACGAGGTAGTGCGGGCAGGTCTCACAGGTCACGTCGACGCCGCGCCCGCGCGCCGCCGCGATCAGGGCGATCCCGCGCCCGGTGCTCACGTGCACGACGTGCAGCGCGCAGCCGGTCTCGGCGGCGAACGCCAGGGCGCGACCGATCGCCTCGAGCTCGGCGATCACCGGCCGCGAGGAGAGGTAGTCGCGCATCGACGTGCGGCCGAGCGCAGCGGCGCGCGCGGCCAGCCGCCCGGTCAGCTCGTTGCTCTCCGCGTGCACGGCCACAGGCAGGCCCAGCCGGGCCGCGCGCGCCATCCCCTCCAGCAGCGTCAGGTCGTCGGCGGCCTGGAACTCGGGCGTCCCGCTGTCGGACATGAACGCCTTGAAGCCCACGACCCCGCGCTCGGCCAGCTCGTCCAAGCGGTCCAAGTCACCGGGCACGAGCCCGCCCCAGAGTGCGACGTCGACGTGCGCGACGCCCTGCGCGGCGCGCGCCTTGAGGTCGAAGCTCTCGCCGTCGATCGTCGGCGGCAGCGCGTTGAGCGGCATGTCGACGCACGTCGTCGTGCCCCCCGCCGCGAGCGCGCGGGTGCCGGTCGCAAAGCCCTCCCACTCCGCGCGGCCCGGGTCGTCGAGATGCACGTGGATGTCGACGACGCCCGGCAGCACGACCAGGCCGGCGGCCTCCACGACCTCGGCGCCGCCCGCCTCCAGGCCCGGACCGATCGCCGCGATCATGCCGCCGGCGATCGCCACGTCGGCTGCGACCTCGCCGGCCGGGACGGCCACGAGCGCGCCGCGCACCAGCAGATCGGTCATGCGCAGACGCGGCGGACGAAGGCGTCGAGCACGCCGAGCGCGACCGCGACGTCCTCCTCGGCGACCGACTCTGCGGGATGGTGACTCACGCCGCCCGCGCAGCGAACGAACAGCATCGCGACGCCGGTGAGCGCCGCCAGCGCGACCGCGTCGTGCCCGGCGCCGCTCGTCAGCCCGGCCGGCGGCAGGCCGCTCGCGGCCATCGCGTCGGCGAGCGCGGCGGTCAGCACGGGATCCATCGCCACCGCCGGGTTCTCCAGGCGCACGCGCCAGTCCACCCCCACCCCGCGCCGCTCGCCGGCCCGGTCGGCGGCGCGCAGCAGCGCCGCCAGCGCCTCAGCGCGGATCTCGTCCTCCGCGTGACGCACGTCGAGCGTCGCGAACGCCGAGCCGGGGACGACGTTCGCCGCGTCAGGGGCGACGCTCAGGCGCCCCACGGTGGCCAGCAGCCCCGCGACCTGCGCGCTGTGCGTCTCGACCGCGGACACAAACTCCGCCGCGGCGCACAGCGCATCGCGGCGAAGCTCCATCGGCACGGTCCCCGCGTGCCCGGCGCGGCCGGTGAAGCGCACCTCGGCGCGGGTGGCGCCGGCGATCGCGCTGACGACGGCGACCGGCAGGTCGCGCTGCTCGAGCAGCGGCCCCTGCTCGATGTGCACCTCGCAGTAGCCGAGGATGTGGCGGTCGCGGCGCGACACCGCAGCGATCGCCCGCGGGTCGCCCCCGAAGGCGCGCAACGCCTCCAGCAGGCTGACGCCGTCCTCGTCGACGAGGTCGAGCAGCTCCTCGCCGAAGTCGCCGGCCAGCGCGCGGCTGCCGAGGTACGCCGTGCCGAAGCGCAGGCCCTCCTCGTCGCAGAAGCCGAGGACCTCGATCGAAGCGGGCAGCCGGGTCCCCGCGTCGCGCAGGCCGTGCACGCAGGCGATCGCGCAGAGCACGCCGAGCGGACCGTCGAAGGCGCCCGCGTCGCGGACGGTGTCCAGGTGCGAGCCCAGCAGCAGGGTCCCGGCGGCGGGATCGGTGCCGGCCAGGCGCCCTACGAGGTTGCCGGCCGCGTCGAGCTCCACCGCGAGGCCGGCCTCGCGCATCCAGCGCCCCACGAGCGCGTTGGCCCGCGCCATCGCCGGCGTCGCGAAGGGCCGCGTCAGGCGGTTGGGGTCCTGGCTGATCGCCGCGAGCTGCCAGCACTGCGCCAGCACGCGCGCCGCCGGGCTCGTGAGGACCGCGATGCCGGTCAGCTCCCGCGGTAGACGGAGTAGGCAAACGAGCTGAGCAGCAGCGGAACGTGATGGCCCTCGGCCGGCGCGGTCACGGTGAAGCGCACAGGGACGACGTCGAGAAACGGCGGCGAGGGCGCGCCGCACGCAGTGAGGTACTCCCCGACCGCGAAGGACAGCTCGTAGGTGCCCGCCGCCAGTTCGCCGGCGCCGAGCAGCGGCTCGTCGGTGCGCCCGTCGGCGTTCGTCGCGCGGGTGCACAGCAGGTCGCGGCGGCCGTCCGCGTAGAGGCGATGCAGACGGACCTCGATGCCGCCCGCCGGAAGGCCTCGGGCGGTGTCCAGGACATGGGTCGTGAGGCAGCCGGTGGTGACCATGCGTGGCGCCAAGGATTCCACGTGGGAGGCCTTGCGCCATTGGACCGGATGTCGGTCGAGTTTGGCCTCAGCGTCCAATGCCGCGCCGAGGTTGCAGGTCTACGGTGAAGCGACCGCCACCGGCAGCCCTCGCTTGCGCACCGATCTTCACTTCTATGCCACCGCCTCGATGCCTGACGCCGGAGCCGATGGCCCCGCGGTCGTCGATCGCCGGATCACCAACGAGCAGGTCGTCGCCACCTACGAGGACATGTGCCACTGGGCCCGGCTCGCCAACGATCTCGGCTACGACACGCTCTGGCTGACCGAGCACCACTTCCAGCACGAGGGCTACGAGGTCACGCCGAACCTCATCCTGTTCGGGCTGCACCTGGCCGGCATCACCAGCCGCCTGCGGATGGGCCAGGCGTTCAACGTCGTGCCGCAGTGGCATCCGCTGCGCCTCGCCGAGGACTTCGCGACGGCGGACATCCTCAGCGGCGGCCGGATGGTCTTCGGCGTCGGCCGCGGGACCGTGCCGCGGGAGTCGATGACGCTCGGCGCGCCCGTCGCCAGCGGCGACAACGAGATGTCGCGCGAGGCCGATCGCATCAACCGCGAGCGCTTCGAGGAGGCGATGGAGGTCATCAAGCTCGCCTGGTCGCAGGAGCGCTTCAGCTATCACGGCGAGCACCTCTCCTATCCCCCGCCCGGGATCCCCGATCGCGGCCGCGAGGTGCAGGACCTGATGCTCGTCCCGCGCCCGACGCGCCCGGTCGAGATCTACCAGCCGGTCGGCTCGCCGCGGACGATGACCTACGTCGCCCAGCAGGGCCACATCGGCCTCTTCGCGCTCGCCACGCCGCCGCGCTGCAGGCGCGCGTGGGACATGTTCGCCGAGCAGGCGGCGGCCGCCGGCAGGCATCTCGGGCCCGGCGAGGGGCGCTGCATCCAGCTCATGGTGCATGTCGGGGCGACGACCGAACAGGCCTGCGAGCGCATCCGCCCCGGCCACGACGAGTACGTGAAGTTCCTTGCGCCCTACGGGCGTTTCACGCAGTACGGCGACGACCTGCCCTTCGGCTACGCGCCGACGCTCGAGGAGACCCGCGCCGCGCGCGGGATGGCGATCGGCTCCGTCGACGACGTCGTCGACGTGCTCGGCGAGTTCCGCGACGTGCTCGACCTCCAGCACGTGCTGCTGTTCGTCGAGTTCCCCGGGCTCACGCGCGCGCAGATCGACGAGCAGCTGCTCCTGCTCGCCCACGAGGTCATGCCGCGCCTCGGCGTGACGCTCTCGGGCGCCGCGGTCGCATGACGACCACGCTGCTCAGCGACGGCGTCGACGCCGCCGGGCGCCCGCTGGACCTGCTCGTCGACGCGGCCGCGGGGACGATCGCCGCCGCCGGCACGCGGCTGCAGGCGCCGCCGGGCGCCACCGTCGTCGACTGCTCGGGCATGACGCTGCTGCCGGCGCCGGCCGAGCCGCACACCCACCTCGACAAGGCCCACAGCGCAGACCGTGCGCTCAACGCGACCGGCGACCTCCTGGGCGCCGTGCTCGCCTGGCACGCCTACCGGCCGAGCCTCACGGAGGAGGACATCGCGCTGCGCGCCCGCGCGGCCGCCGAGGAGATGATCGCCCAGGGTGCGACGGCGATCCGCACGCACGTCGACGTCGGGCCCGGGATCGAGCTGCGAGCGCTGCGCGCGCTCGTCGAGCTGCGTGAGGAGCTACGCGCCGCGGGGCTTGCGCAGCTGCAGGTGGTCGCGCTCGTCAGCGTCCCGCTCACCGGCGAGGAGGGCGCGCCCAACCGGGCGCTGCTGCGCGAGGCGATCGTGGCGGGCGCCGACGTCGTGGGCGGCGCACCGCATCTGGACGACGACCCGCTGCAGGCCACGCGCGAGCTCGTCGCGATCGCCGAGCACCACGACATGCCGATCGACCTGCACACCGACGAGCGCCTGGACGTCGATGCGCTGACCGTGCGCGAGATCGTCACCGCGGCCGCGGCGGGGCGCCTGTCGCGCGGAGCCGTCGCCAGCCACTGCGTCAGCCTCGGCTCGCAGACGCTCGCGGTCCAGAACGAGATCGCGGCGCAGATCGCCGCCGCCGGCGTGGCCGTCGTCGCGCTCCCGCAGAGCAACCTCTACCTGCAGTCGCGCGGCGTCGCCTGCTCCCCCGCCCGCGGCCTGACGGCCGTGCGGGCGCTGCTGGACGCCGGCGCCGTCCTCGCGGCCGGCGCCGACAACGTGCGCGATCTGTTCAACCCCGTCGGCCGCTCGGACCCGCTGGACACCGCGGCGCTGCTCGTGATCGCCGGCCACCTCACGCCGCAGGAGGCGTGGGAGGCCGTGAGCGGCGCCAGCCGCCTGGCGATGGGGCTCGCGCCCGTCACCCTCACCGCGGGCGCGCCGGCCGAGATCCTGGTGGTGCGCGGCAACTCGCTGACCGATGCCGTCGCGCGCGCCGACGCGGAGCGCATCGTCTTTCACGCCGGGCGCTGCGTGGCGCGCACCGCCGTCACGAGCGAGCTCATGCCCGCCCCCAGCGCCGCGGCGCTGACATGACGACGCCGATCGAGTCCCCGCCGCCCGCCGCGGTCGACCGGATGCACGCCACCGACGGCCTGGCCTTCGAGCGCGTGTCGATGCGCTTTCCGGACGGCACGCAGGCGCTCGAGGAGGTCTCCTTCGACATCCGCCCCGGCGAGTTCGTGACGATCGTCGGCCCCTCGGGCTGCGGCAAGTCGACGCTGCTGAAGATCACGGCGGGCCTGCTGAAGGCGAGCACGGGGCGCGTCGAGCTCGGCGCAGGCAACCTCGGCTACGTCTTTCAGGACGCGACGCTGCTGCCCTGGCGCACGGTCCGCGCGAACGTCGAGCTGCTCTGCGAGCTCGAGGGCATCGGCAAGGCGGAGCGCCGCAGAGCCGCGGCGGAGGCGATCGAGCTCGTCGGCCTGACGGGCTTCGAGGACAAGTACCCCAAGTCGCTGTCGGGCGGCATGCGGATGCGCGCCTCGCTCGCGCGCTCGCTGACGCTCAAGCCGCAGGTGTTCCTCTTCGACGAGCCGTTCGGCGCGCTGGACGAGATCACGCGCGAGCGGCTCAACGACGAGCTGCTCGAGCTGTTCGCGCTCGAGCGGTTCGCCGGGCTGTTCATCACGCACTCGATCAGCGAGGCCGTCTACCTCTCCACGCGCGTGCTCGTCATGTCCGGCCGGCCGGGGCGGATCGCCGGCGACTTCGCGGTGCCGTTCCCCTACCCGCGCACGCCCGAGCTGCGCTTCGACCCCGCCTTCGCCGAGCTGTCGGGCGCCGTCTCGGCGGCGCTGCGCGGAGCCCACGCATGAGCGCCTCGCCGCTGCCGCTCACGCCCGCGGCCACCGCCGACGAGGTCATCGTGCGGCCGAGTGTGATGCGGGCGCGCTCGCGCAGCATGGCCTCGGTCGTGCTGCCGCCGCTCGTGGTCTTCGTCGCGTTCGTCGGGCTCTGGTTTCTCGCCAGCTACGTGCTGATCAGCCCGTCCAAGCGCTTTTTGCTGCCGCCGCCGCAGGACGTCGTCAGCGTCGGCTTTTTGGATGCGCACAACAGCGCCGAGATCTTCGCCGGCCTCTGGCTGACGACGAAGGCCGCGCTGTTCGGCTTCCTGCTGTCGATCGTGGTGGGCATGGCGCTGGCGATCGCGATGTCGCAGGCCAGCTGGGTCGAGCGCTCGATCTTCCCCTACGCCGTCGTGCTGCAGACCCTGCCGATCCTCGCGCTGGTGCCGCTCGTGGGCTTCACGATCGGCTACGACTTCCCCAGCCGCGTGCTCGTCGTGGTGCTGATCGCGCTGTTCCCGGTGATCACCAACACGCTCTTCGGGCTGGTGTCCGTCGACCAGAGCCACCACGACCTGTTCAGCCTGCACAAGGTCGGCCGCTGGACGCGCCTGCGCAAGCTCCAGCTCCCGGCCGCGCTGCCGGCGATCTTCACCGGCTTTCGCATCGCCGCCGGCTCGTCGGTCATCGGCGCGGTCGTCGGCGACTTCTTCTTCAAGCAGGGCAGCCCCGGGATCGGGGTGCTCATCGACCTCTACTCGTCGCAGCTGGAATCCGAGCGCCTGTACGCCGCCGTCATCGCCGCTTCGCTGCTCGGCATCACCGTATTCGTCGTCGTCGGCGTGGCCAATCGGCTCGTCGTCGGCCGCTGGCACACGTCCACCCGGGCCGGCGGATGAGCGCCCGGGCCCACACGACCTCAACGAACCGAACGGAGCCCATGAAGCGCGTCATCTCCCTGATCGTCCCGGTCGCCGCCCTCGCCGCATTCGCCGCCGGTTGCGGCAGCTCCAGCGACTCGAGCAGCACGAGCACACCGGCGCCCGCGGCCGCGAGCACCACGGCGGCGACGGGGGCCACGAGCCTGGCCGGCGTCTGCCCGTCGACGATCGTCGTGCAGACCGACTGGAACCCCGAGTCCGACCACTCCGAGCTCTACGAGCTCGCCGCCAGCGGCGGGACGATCGACGCCGCCAAGAAGCGCTACACGGCGGACCTCGTCAGCCAGGGCCAGAACACCGGCGTGAAGATCGAGATCCGCGCCGGTGGGCCGGCGACCGGCTTCCAGAGCCCGACCCAGCAGATGTACTCCGACGACAGCATCTACATGGGCTACGTCAACACCGACGAGGCGATCCAGAACTCCGCCAGGAAGCCGACGGTCTCGGTCATGGCGCCGCGCGAGAACTGGGCCCAGGTCCTGATCTACGACCCGGCGACCTACCACTTCAAGTCGATCGCCGACATCGGCAAGACCAACGCGACCGTCCTGTACTTCCAGAGCAACGTCTACATGGACTACCTCGTCGGCGCCGGCATCCTCAAGAAGAGCCAGGTCGACGCGTCCTACGACGGCAAGCCGGCGCGCTTCGTCACCGGCGGCGGCAAGGTCGTCCAGCAGGGCTTCCTCACCGCCGAGCCCTACCAGTACGAGCACCAGGTCAAGCCGTGGCTGAAGCCGGTCGCGACGCTGAAGATCTCCGACGCCGGCTACCCCAACTACGGCGAGACGCTCGCCGTCCGCAAGGGCGACCTCGCCAAGGACTCGGCCTGCCTGAAGAAGCTCGTCCCGATGATCCAGCAGGCGCAGGTCGACTACGCCAAGGATCCCGAGCGCGCCAACACGCTGATCGCGCAGATCGTGCCGAAGTACAACACCGGCTGGGTCTACCCCAAGGCGCTCGCCGACTTCGCGGCCAAGGCGCAGGTCGACCAGAAGATCATCGCCGACGGCCCCGACGGCACGCTGGGCTCGATCGACAGCGCCCGCGTCGCGAAGATGATCGGGATCGTCAGCCCGATCTACAAGAAGAACAACATCAAGGTCGCGCCCGCGCTGAAGCCGGCCGACCTGTTCACGAACGAGTTCGTGAAGCCCGGCATCGGCCTGTGACGCGATGACCCACGGGCGTCAGTCGGTGGCGCTGCGCCCGCCGGCGCGGCGATCGATGCGACGCCACCAGTAGAACGAGATCCCGCTGAGCAGCACCTCGCGACCTCTCGTGCGCCTACTGTACGCAACGTTGCAGTCGTGAACTGGACACGGGGACAAGCGGCCTGCGGCAGCTTTTGGACGCGTGGCGGTTCGGCTGGCGGCGCGCTCGGATACAACCGTTCCCTTGTCAACAGACACAGCGGCTGCGAGCCGTGCGGAGGGGCGGCGTGTGCGGCATCGCGGGTGAGCTGACGACGGGGCGGCTGCCCGACCTGGCCGCGCTCGAGCGGGTGTCGGAGGCGCTGGCGGCGCGCGGCCCCGACGGTGCGGGCGCGTGGAGCTCCTCGCGCTGCGGCCTCGTGCACCGGCGGCTGAGCATCATCGACCTGTCGGCCTGCGGCGCCCAGCCGATGGTCGACTCCGAGCTGGGGCTCGTCGTCGTCTTCAACGGCTGCATCTACAACTACCGCGAGCTGCGCCGCACGCTGCAGGACGCCGGCCACCGCTTCTTCTCCACCAGCGACACCGAGGTCGTCATCAAGGCCTACCACCACTGGGGCGAGGACTTCGTGCAGCACCTGAAGGGGATGTTCGCCTTCGCCCTCCACGAGCGCGACAGCGGCCGCCTGCTGCT
>JAXDFS010000078.1:0-4165 GCA_034665465.1 Solirubrobacteraceae bacterium | reverse complement strand
GAGGCTCGAACAGCCGTCCGCGCGATGGGTGGTTCGTCCTACTCGCTCATAGCGCCAGTTGGGCGAACCACCCCTCGCCCGGCGCCGTCGTTACGCGGTCTTCGCCGGCGTCGCGAGCAGCCGCACGCCAAGCTCACGCAGCTGCGCGTCGTCGACCGGCGCCGGTGCGCCCGTCAGCGGATCCGACCCGCTCGCCGTCTTCGGGAACGCGATGACGTCGCGGATCGAGTCGCGGCCGGCGAGCAAGGCGACGATGCGGTCGATCCCGAACGCGATCCCGCCGTGCGGCGGCGCGCCGAAGCGCAGCGCCTCGAGCAGGAAGCCGAAGCGCCGCTGCGCCTCGTCGGAGTCCATGCCGATGATCTCGAAGACCCGGCTCTGCACCGCCGGGTCGTTGATGCGGATCGAGCCGCCACCGAGCTCCCAGCCGTCGACCACGAGGTCGTAGGCGCGCGAGCGCAGCGCGCCCGGATCGTCGAAGGACCCGGTCGGCGCGGTGAACGGATGGTGCAGCGCGTCCCAGCGGCCCTCGGCCTCGTTGTAGCCGAACATCGGGAAGTCGACGACCCACAGGACATCGTGGCGGCCTTCCGGCACGAGCCCCCAGCGCGCGGCGAGGTGCAGCCTCAGGGCGCCCAGCGCACCGGCGGCGGTGTCCGCGGTGTCGGCGACCGCCAGCAGCAGATCGCCCGGTTGCCCGCCGGCGGCGGCCGTAACCGCGGCGATCTCCTCCGCGCCGAGGAACTTCGCGATCGGCGAGCGCCAGCTGCCGTCCTCGAGCACGAACGCCCAGACGAGCCCGCCGGCGCCGTGGTGGCGAGCGACCGCGGTCAGCTCGTCGAGCTCCTTGCGCGGCACCTCCCGCGCCCCCGCGTTGATCGCCCGCACCACGCCGCCGGCGGCGAGCACCGAGGCGAAGACCTTGAACTCCGAGCCGCGCAGCGCTTCGGACACGTCACTGATCTCCAGGCCGAAGCGCGTGTCGGGCCGGTCGGAGCCGAAGCGCAGCAGCGCCTCGTCGTAGCCCATCCGCGGGTAGGGCGGCTGCTGGACGTCGAGGCCGCCGACGGCGAAGACCTTCGCCATGAGCCGCTCGTTGACGTCGATGACGTCCTCCTCGTCGACGAAGGACATCTCGAGGTCGAGCTGGGTGAACTCCGGCTGGCGGTCGGCGCGCAGGTCCTCGTCGCGAAAGCAGCGCGCGATCTGGAAGTAGCGCTCGTAGCCGCCGATCATCAGCAGCTGCTTGAAGAGCTGGGGGGACTGCGGCAGCGCATAGAAGTTGCCCGGCGACAGGCGCGAGGGGACGAGGAAGTCGCGCGCGCCCTCGGGCGTCGAGCGCGTGAGGATCGGCGTCTCGATCTCGAGGAAGTCCTCGCCGGAGAGCGTCTCGCGCATCGTGCGCACGACCTCGTGGCGCAGCACGAGCGCGTCGACCATCGGGCGCCGCCGCAGGTCCAGCGCGCGGTGGCGCAGGCGCAGCATCTCGTCGACCTCGACCTCCGGGTCGAGCGGGAAGGGCGGCGTCAGCGACTCGGCGAGCACGTCCATCGAGGTCGCCTGCAGCTCGATCTCGCCCGTCGGCAGGTTCGGGTTGATGTTCTGCTCGTCGCGGCGCACCACGTCGCCGGCGACGCTGACGACGTACTCCCCGCGCAGCCGCTCGGCGGCCGCGAACAGCTCGGCGCCGTTCTCGGGGTGAAAGACGAGCTGCACGATGCCGGAGCGGTCGCGCAGGTCGACGAAGATCAGGCCGCCGTGATCGCGGCGGCCGTCGACCCAGCCCGAGACGCGCGCGGTCGATCCGGCGCGGGTCGCGTCGATGTCGCCGCACCAGGCGTCGCGATAGCGGTTGGTACGCGGAGGCTGCTTCAACGCATTCCCCGGTCGCGCAGGACGCGAGCGACGACCTCCGCGGCCGCCACCTCCAGCTGTTCGCCGCTCGACATGTCCTTCAACACCGCTCCCCCGTCGTCGTCCAGCACCGCAACGTAGCGGGCACCGAGCCGGTCGGCCTGCTTGAGCTGTCCCTTGCGCGAGCGCCCGGCGAGCTCCATCTGCGCGTTCAGGCGCGCGCTGCGGGCCTCGGTGGTCACGCCGAATGCCATCGCGCGCGCGTGCGGCCCCTCGAAGGCGACGAACAGGTCGACCGGGGCGGGGGCGACCGGCAGCTGCGTTGCGGCGAGCAGCATGCGCTCGACCCCGGCCGCCCAGCCGCAGCCCGGCGTGGCCGGGCCGCCGAGCATCGCCACGAGCCCGTCGTAGCGCCCGCCTCCGGCCACGCCGCTCTGCGCGCCGAGGGCGTCGGAGGTGAACTCGAAGACCGTGCGCGTGTAGTAGTCCAGGCCGCGCACGAGCGTCGGGTCGACCTCGTAGTCGAGCTCCGCGCCGTCGAGCAGCTCGCGCACGGCGGCGAAGTGCTCGGCGTCCGCGGCGTCGAGGCGGTTAAGCAGCAGCGGCGCGCTCGCCATCACCTCGCGGGTCCCGGGATGGTCGGAGTCGAAGGCGCGCAGCGGGTTGAGGTCGATGCGCGCGCGCACGTCCGGCGACAGGCGGTCGGCGTTCTCGCGCAGGTGCGTGGCGAGGTCGTCGCGGTAGGCGGCGCGCGCCTCGGGCGTGCCGAGGCTCGACAGGCGCAGCCGCAGGCCGCCGACCTCGAGCTCCTCCAGCAGCGTGGCGAGCAGCAGGATCGCCTCGGCGTCGACGGCGGGGTCGTCGGAGCCCAGCGCCTCGGCGCCGATCTGCCAGAACTGGCGGTAGCGCCCTGCCTGCGGCTTCTCCTGGCGAAAGAAGCTCGACAGGTACCAGAGCTTCACGGGCTGGGGCAGCTTGTGCATGCCGTGCTCGGCGTAGGCGCGGCAGATCGGCGCGGTGCCCTCAGGGCGCAGCGTGACCGAGCGCCCGCCGCCGTCGTCGAAGGTGTACATCTCCTTCTGCACGATGTCCGTCGACGCGCCGACGCCCCGCGCGAAGACCTCGGTCGACTCGAACGTCGGCGTCTCGATGCGCCGGTAGCCGGCGCCCTCGAGCACGCGCCGCGCGGTCGTCTCCAGCGCCGTGCGCGCAGCGGCCGCCTCGGGCAGCACGTCGTACGTGCCGCGCGGGGCCTGCAGCCTGTCGCTCACCGCTTCGCGAGCGCGGTGAGGAAGGGGTTCGTCGCGCGCTCGGCGCCGAGCGTCGTGATGCCCATGTGACCGGGGTAGACGGTCGTCTCGTCGTCGAAGCGGTCCAGCAGCATGGCAATCGAGCGCATGAGCGTCGCGGTGTCGCCGCCGGGGAGGTCGGTGCGCCCGACGGAGCTCTGGAAGAGCACGTCGCCGGACAACAGCGCCTGCTCGCCGCGCACGGCGTAGGTCACGTGGCCGGGGCTGTGGCCGGGCGTGAAGACGACGTCGAACGTCAGCCCTGCGAGCTCGAGCGACTCGCCGCCCGCCACGGTCTCCTCCGGGTCCCAGGACTCGTAGGGGCCGAAGCCGGGCCACGGGACGTAGGCCATGACGTCCTGCAGGACCGGCACCTCGAGCTGCGGGCAGTACACCGGCGCGCCGGTGGCCCGCGCGATCGGCGCGACCGCGCCGACGTGGTCGAAGTGCGTGTGGGTCAGGAGGATCGCGTCGAGCGTGACGCCTGCATCCTCGATCGCCGCCAGCAGGCGTGGGGCCTCCTCGCCGGGGTCGACGATGACCGCGCGGTCGCCGCCCTGCGGCCGGACCAAAAAGCAGTTCTCCTGGACCATGCCCACGGTGAGCATCCCGACCTCGATCACGTCTTCGCCTTCGCCTCCACGCGCGTGCGCCGCCTGTAGAGCATGAGGTCGGTGTAGTACCCGAGCGGGACGTAGAAGAGGAACACGAAGACGGTCAGCGAGATCGCCTGCGCGATCGGCGTCTTGATCAGGAAGGCGAGCAGGAGCCCGAAGACGGCGGCCGCCATCGCGGCGCGCGTGGCGGCGGACTTCCACGTCGGCGCGCGCATCATGCGCTCGCGGCGGCGGTCGGCGCTGGACATCTCCTTGCCGGAGGCCTTGCGCTCCTCGTCGGTGCGCTTGTGCGCTGCCCGCCCGCGGACCTCGACGGTCCCGGCCGCGTTGCCGCGGTGCTTTCTGCGCCGCTTCTTCTTCGTCTGCGCCATGGTAGTTACGAGCTTATAGCGTGCTGAGGGCGTC
>JAXDFS010000077.1:0-7318 GCA_034665465.1 Solirubrobacteraceae bacterium | reverse complement strand
GAGCGGGCCGGGATCGCCGACATCATCATCGCCAAGCACCGCAACGGCGCGATCGGCGAGGTCGAGCTGACGTTCGCCAAGGAGTATCCGAAGTTCCTGAACTACACCTCGCCGGAGCGCTACGGGTAGGAGAGGTTCACCGCCATGCCGGCCGGCAACGAGCAGACCGCCTACTACAGCCGTCCCGCGCGGCGGGTCTTCGGCGTGACGCTGGGGCTGCTCGGCGTGGCCTGGGCCGGACTGGCGACCTGGGCGTGGATGAGCTCACCCGCTTCCGGGGCGCTCTTCGCCGTGTGCGGCATCGTCGCCCTTGGGTGGATGGCGCTCGCGCTGCTGCGCATGGGCGTGTACGTCCACGACGACCACCTGCGCATCCGCACCAACCTCGGGCGCATCCGCCGGGTCCCGTGGTCGGCGGTCGCGGGGTTCGAGATCGGCGAGGCGCGCGACCGTTTCTCGAGCTACCGCGTCGGCTATGCGCGCCTGCGCGATGGAGACCTCGTAAGACTTGACGGGACGACCTCCTCGGGGATCGATCCCGGCAACGGGGAGCGGTGCCTCGCCGGCCTGACAGCGCAGCTCTCCTCGAAAGGACGTTCATGACCCCATTGAAGAAGGTGCTCTACACCGCGGAGGCGACTGTCACCGGCGGTCGCGAAGGTCACGCCCGCGCGAGCGACGGCCGCCTGGATGTCGCGCTGTCGGTTCCCGACGCGATGGGCGGCGGCGGCCAGGGAACCAACCCCGAGCAGCTCTTCGCGGCCGGCTACGCGGCCTGCTTTCAGTCGGCCCTGCTCGGCGTGGCGACGGGCCGCAAGCTCGACGCGGCCGGCTCGCAGATCACCGCGCGCGTCGGCATCGGCCCGACCGGCCATGGGGGCTTCGGGCTGCAGGTGTCCCTCGACCTCCATGCGCCGCAGATCTCGGCCGAGGACGCCGGTGAGCTGATGCGCAAGGCGCACGAGCGCTGCCCGTACTCCAATGCGACCCGAGGCAACGTCGAGGTGACGCTCACGGTCGACGGCGCACCACTCGCGCCGGTCGCCTCGTAGTCCCCCGCACCGTCGGACTCGAGTGACCCCTGCCGATCCGCGTCAGGGGATGATCACGAGCTTGCCGCGCGCATTCCCGGCCGCGAGGTGACGCATCGCCACGGGCATGTCGCTGAGGGAGAACGTGCGCTCGATCGTCGCGACAAGCCGTCCCTCGCCGACGAGGGCGGTCAGGCGCTCGAGGCCGGCCGAGTCCTGCGTAGCGAAATAGGTCGTCAGTCTCCGGCGGGAGAACGGCAGACCTGGCCGCCGCCAGCGCGAACTGACCGGTGCCGGCGCCCATCTCGACGAACGGTCGATCCCGCGCCGAGCGCCCCTGCCGCCTGCAGCAGCGCGACGGAGAGCTGGACGGCCTGGGCCGCGACGTGTTCACACCGGCGCAGTATCGTCGCCCGATCACGGGCGAGACGCGACGCAGACACCGCTGGGCGACGTCCGCCGCCGCCGGGCCGGTCCTCACCGGTCGCACGTTCACGACCATCCGGCGGTACGCCCCGTGCGCGCTCAGCTGACAGGCGTGGCATCGCTGCCGCAGACGGAGATCTCGAGCTGGATCGCGGAGTGGGCGCGGCGCACCCCGGACGCGCTCGCGATCCGCTTCGAGGACCAGGAGATCAGCTACCGGGCGCTGGAGCGGCGCGTCGCCCGGCTGGCGGGTGCGCTCGCCGGCCGCGCCGCGATCGCGGAAGGCGACCGCGTCGCCTACCTCGGGCGCAACGCGCCCGAGCTGCTCGATCTGCTGTTCGCGTGCGCGCGCCTCGGAGCGATCCTCGTCCCGCTGAGCGCCCGGATGCCCGCCCCCGAGCTCGAGGTCGTGCTGCAGAACACCGAGCCCAGGACGCTGCTCGCCGAGGAGCCGTACGCGCAGACCGCGGGTGAGGCCGGCGCGGGGCTTGGCCTGCGGGTCATCCCGTTCGGCGGACCGGACGCGGCCGAGGACCTGGCCGCGCTGCTCGACGACGCGCCCGAGCGCGAGTGCGATTCGGGTCGCCCACTGCAGGCGCCGCTGCTGATCATCAACACGTCGGGCACCACCGGCCCGGCCAAGGGCGCGGTCCTCACCCAGGAGGCGCTGCTCTACAACGCGCGGAACGTCGCGGCGGCCGTCGGCATCGCAGCGGCCGACGAGGTGATCGCCAACGGGCCGCTGTTCAACACCGGGCCGATGAACATCCACACCACGCCCGCGATCGCGGCCGGGGCGACCGTGACGATCCAGCGCGAGTTCGAGCCGGGAGCGATGCTGGAGGAGATCGAGCGCCGGGCGATCACGCTCGCGATCGCGACGCCGGCGATGACCAGGGCGCTGACCGCGCATCCGCGCTGGGAGTCGACCGAGCTCTCGAGCCTGCGCTGCGTGATCACCGGCTCGACGATCGTGCGCGAGGACGTGCTGGCGCCGTGGTTCGAGCGCGGTGTCCCCGTACTGCAGGACTACGGGCTCACCGAGGCCATGCCGGTCGTGACGATCGTGCCGCTCCGCGACGCGCACCGGCTGCGCGCAACCGCGGGGAGACCGGTGCGACACTGCAACGTGCGAATCGCGGCCGCCGACGGCTCCCCGGTGCAGGACGGGGAGATCGGCGAGGTGCTCGTGAAGGGCCCCACGGTCATGCGCGAGTACTGGCGCAACGCGCAGGCCACCGATCAGGCGTTTCACGACGGCGGCTGGCTGCGCACGGGCGACGCAGGCTGTCTCGACGAGGAGGGCATGCTGTCGATCGTCGACCGCCTCAAGGAGGTCATCATCGTCGGCAGCTGCAACGTGTACCCCGCCGACGTCGAGTCCGTGCTGGCGAGCTGCCCGCAGATCGCGGACGCGGCGGTCGTGGGACGCCCGGACGACGAGCTCGGCGAGGTGCCGGTCGCCTTCGTCGTGCTCAAGGAGCCGGGGGCACTCAGCGCGGCCGACGTCAGCGCCCTGTTCGAGGGACGCCTGGCGGCCTACAAGCATCCGCAGGACGTGATCTTCACCGATGCGCTGCCACGCAACGCGATCGGGAAGGTGCAGGGCGACGAGCTGCGCCGGTCACTGTGAGCCATCAACGGGTAACACCGGGCATATGGAGACGTCACTCACCGAGGACGTCGTCGGCCGCTTGCTGCGCGACCCGGACTGCCCGTACGCATTGCACTGGGAGGATTACTGGAACAGCGTGCGGTCCGCCGACGCCCACGAGCAGGCGCCGACGCGCGTGATCGAGGTCGAGATCTTGCGCCGCTTCGCCGAGCAGCGCTGCGAGGAGAGCGTCGACGACCGCAGCCTCGACCGTGCCGTCGAGCGGCTCGGGGGAAGACGCTCGGAAGTCATGGATCCGTGGAGCGCCCCGCGGCGGCTGCTGCGAAGGCTCGCGGGCAGGCCGAACGTCACCACCGACGTCTATGAGATCCCGCGTCAGGTGACGTGAAGGCCGCGCCGCGGCTACCCGGCCCCGCAGCCCGAGACGAGCCTGCCGGGACGGTGGCGCTCGGCGACGAAGCATCCGTTCGCCAGCACCTGAACGTCATAGCGCGCCCGCTCGCCGGCGACGGACAGCAGGCACGAGAACAGCGGGCGGCGGGTGTGGCCGAACGGCGCTGCGCGGCGCTCGGCCCCCGACGCGCCTCGGCACGAGGCCGAGGCCGGGCGCGGCGGCCCTCCGCGGCTGACCAGAGCGCGCTCGACGCTGCGTATCGCAGCGCGACCGGGGGCGGTCCGCGGCGACGTCGAAGTCGTGCTCGGGGCGCCTGAGGAGGAGCCGCAGCCGGCCACGACCAGGCATGAGGCGGCCAGAACGGCGGCGCTCACCCGCAGTCGCGGCAACCCAACCCGGCCGGACAGCAGCTTCATCCGCGTGACGCTAGCGATTGGCTGGGTCTCGGATGTCGTGGTGCAGGGCGCCGGGACGTCTGGCGATCTGCTCGGCCCGAGGTCGACGCAGTCGCCAATCTCGTCAGATCGCGCGTGTGCTGTCCTGGATTTTGGTCGGAGGACGACCACTGGGCAGGACGCCGGCCGATGACGCCGCCGGCTCAACCATCACGGATCTGAGCCAACCGAGAAGCGAGCGGGCGGCGGCTACCCTCAAACCATGGACACCGGCATCGGCTTCTTCGCCACACACGACGCGATCGGGCCGGGAGCGATGGCCCGCCTCGTGGAGGAGCGCGGGCACGCGGCGCTGTACTTCCCCGAGCACTCCCACATCCCGGCCAGCCGCGACAGCCCGTACCCGGGCGGCGGCGAGCTGCCGCGCAAGTACGCCAACACCTACGACCTCTTCGTCGCCCTGACCGCGGCCGCGGCGGCGACCTCGCACCTGCGGATCGGCAGCGGGATCTGCCTCGTCGTCGAGCGCGACCCGATCCACACCGCCAAGGAGGTGGCCAGCGTCGACCACATCTCCGGCGGGCGCCTGGAGTTCGGCATCGGCGCCGGCTGGAACCGCGAGGAGATGGCCAACCACGGCACCGACGCGCGCGTGCGCATGGCGATCATGCGCGAGCGCGTGGAGGCGATGAAGGCCATCTGGACGTCGGAGGAGGCCAGCTACAGCGGCGCGCACGTCTCCTTCGACCGCATCTGGTCGTGGCCGAAGCCCGCCCAATGGCCGCACCCACCGGTGCTCGTCGGCGGCAACGGCCCGACGGTCCTCGATCGCGTGCTGTCCTTCGGCGACGGGTGGTTTCCCAGCTGGGTCCCGGGCGTCCTGGACCGCATCCCGGAGCTGCGGGCCCGCGCGGCCGACGCCGGCCGCGACGTGCGCGTGCTCATGATGGGCGTGCCCGCCGACGCGCACGAGCTCGAGCGCTGCCGCGAGGCCGGCGTCGCGCGCGTCGTGCACTGGGTCCCCTCGGCAGCGCGCGGCCGCGTCGAGCGCGCGCTCGAGGCCTTCGAGGATGCCTACGCCGAGATCAACGGCGAGTGACGGCGCGGCCGGCGCGATGACCGGCTCCGAGGCACGGGGTGCCTTCGCCGCCGCGCGCGTGGCGCGCCTTGCGACGGTCGGCGAGGACGGCCGCCCGCACCTCGTGCCGATCGTCTTCGCCGTCGACGGCGAGCGCGTCTATCACGCCGTCGACCACAAGCCCAAGCGCACGACTGCGCTGCGCCGCCTGGACAACATCGCCGCCCAGCCGCACGTGGCGCTGCTCGCAGACGAGTACGACGACGACGACTGGACGCGCCTGTGGTGGGTCCGCGCGGACGGCGCCGCGCGCCTGCTCGAGCCCGGAGGCGGCGAGGCCCGCGCGGCGGTCGACCTGCTGGCCGCGCGCTACGCCCAGTACCGGGCAGTCACGCCGTCCGGCACCGTCGTCGCGGTCGACGTCGAGCGCTGGACGGGCTGGCGCGCGGCAACCTGAGCACCGGCGCTCGCCCTGGCGGTAGCCTGCGCGCCGATGAGCGACGCCCGCCCGACCGCGACATCCGCGCTGCCGCACACCATCCCGGGCTTCCTCACGCCCGAGGAATGCCGCGAGCTCATCCGCGAGATGGACGCGTCCGCTCAGCAGGAGGCCGAGATCTGGCTCGGTCACGACTTCGGCGTCGATCCGCACAACCGGCTGACCACGATCGCCACGCTCTGCGAGACCAGCGAGCAGTTCGTCCAGGACCGCCTCTGGGGCGTGATGGACGAGCTCGAGCAGCGCTATCGCTGCGAGGTGTCCCACATCAGCTCGGTGACGGCGCTGATCTACCGCCGCGGCGGGCACTTCGCCGCGCATTCCGACGGCGGCCTCGACGAGGATGCCCCGCCCGAGGTCACGCGCCGAAGGGTGTCGCTGGTCGTCGCGCTGAACGACGGCGCGTCGCAGCGCCCCGAGTTCACCGGCGGCGACCTGCGCTTCTACCCGGCCTGTCCGCCCGGCTTTCAGCCCGCGCCCGACGACCACATCGCCGTGCGCAGCGAGCCGGGGCTGCTGATCGCGTTCCCGTCGCCGATGGTCCACCAGGTCATGCCGGTGCAGGACGGCTGCCGGTACTCGCTCGCGCTGTGGGCGCTCGCACCGCCGCCGCAGCCGTAGCGGGCCCCGCGCGATTGTCCGCACGTTGCGCGCACGACGCGCGCGCCGCACACGCGCCGGCCGCGGCGTGTCCTACGCTGCGCTGATGGACGAGCGCTGCCCATTCGACCTCTGCGACGGCAGCGGCTTCGTGATCGACGAGGCGACCAACGACGCGAGCGACTGCCGCTGCCGGGCCCAGCGCGTGAGCCGCGCCCGCGCCCGCTCGCTCAGCGGCGTCATCCCGCGCAAGTACCGCGGCGTGTCCTTCGACCGCCCGCCGGTCACCGAGATCGCCGCGCCCGTGACGGCCGCCGTGCGCCGCTACGTCGCGCGCATCGACGACAACCTCGCGGCCGGCCGGGGGCTCTGGTTCTTCGGCTCGGTCGGCACCGGCAAGACGACGCTCGCGATGCTCGTCTCGCGCCACGCGCTGGAGGCCGGCCACAGCGTCGCGATCTACTCGCTGCCGCGCCTGCTCGCCCAGATCCGGACGACGTTCGACGACGACCGCGGCAACTCCTACGTCGGTCTGCTCGACCGGCTGACGTCCGTCGACCTCCTGCACATCGACGACGTCGGCGCCGAGAAGACGAGCCCGTGGGTGCTCGAGCAGCTCTACGCGATCGTCAACGCCCGCTACGAGGACGAGCGCTCGGTGATCATCACCACGAACCTCGAGCGCGACGAGCTCGCCGAGCAGATCAACGAGCGCACCGTCTCGCGCCTGGAGGAGATGTGCGAGGTGCTGCCGCTGTGGGGCGCCGACGCCCGTCAGCAGCGGCCGGACGTCAAGTCGGCCTAGACTTCAGGCCGTATGCCAGGAATCTGCATCGTCGGCGCGCAGTGGGGGGACGAGGGCAAGGGCAAGGTCGTCGACCTGCTTGCCGAGAAGGCGGACGCCATCGTCCGCTTCCAGGGCGGCAACAACGCCGGCCACACGATCATCCGCGACGGCGAGGTCTTCAAGTTCCACCTCATCCCGTCGGGGATCCTCTATCCCGGCAAGCGCTGCATCATCGGCAACGGCGTCGTCATCGACCCGAAGGTCCTGACGGGCGAGCTCGATGCGCTGCGGCTGCGAAAGATCGACACGAGCGGGCTGCGCATCAGCGCCAACGCCCACGTGATCATGCCCTACCACATGCTGCTGGACACGGCCGGCGAGACGAAGCTCGGCAAGCTGCAGATCGGCACCACGCGGCGCGGCATCGGCCCGGCCTACGCCGACAAGGCCGCCCGCCTGGGGATCCGCATGCAGGACCTGCTCGACGAGAAGA
>JAXDFS010000076.1:0-4090 GCA_034665465.1 Solirubrobacteraceae bacterium | reverse complement strand
GGGATCGATCCCGAGGAGGTCGACTCGATCAAGCGCTCCGCGCAGGCCCCGGTCTCGCTGGAGAAGCCGGTCGGCGACGAGGAGGAGTCCGAGTTCGGCCAGTTCATCGCCGACGAGCGGGCCGAGTCCCCGTACGAGCGCGCTGCCGAGATCCTCACCAAGGAGGCGCTGCGCGAGGCGCTGGAGAACCTCTCCTACCGCGAGCGCCGCGTGCTCGAGCTGCGCTACGGCCTTGGCGGCGAGCACCCGCGCACGCTCGACGAGGTCGGTCGCACCTTCAACGTCACGCGCGAGCGCATCCGCCAGATCGAGAACCAGTCGCTGAAGAAGCTGCAGTCCCTCGCGGAGGCCAAGAAGCACCGCGACGACCCCTAGGGCCGCTACCGCGCCCGAGCACTCCTCGACGGGGCCCTGTCACGGGCCCCGTCGTCGTTGGGGGGCCGGCTACGTGCGCGGATCGGTCTCGTCGACGATGTCGGCCACCTCGTCGTGCTTGCGCAGCACGACGTAGTTGCCGTCGCCGTCGACGACGTCCTCGGCGTCGGGCAGCTCGTGCCCGCGCACGGCGATGAACAGCCGCGAGTCGCGGCGGATCGACTCGTAGGTCCCGAGGTCGACGCGGATGAGCTCCTCGCAGTCGGGCTCTCCGCACTCGCACACGAAGCCTGCGTTCTCGCTCTGCGTGCGGCCGCGGTGGACGGCGCGCTCGAGGCTCTCGTTGAGGTCGCGAAACGCACTTTCGTTGTATGCGATGCGCTCCTTGCGGCGGTCGGCCATGCGTCCTGCATACCGCGCTGGTCGAGGTCGAAACCCCCTGCTCTGCGTCGCGCGCGCCGGGCTCGCCGTTTTGCGCGCTCCCAGCGCGGGCACGGGTGCTCGCATGCCCAGAGAAGCGACCCAGGCCACGACGCTCATCGTCCAGGGAACCGAGATCCCGAAGCTCGGGTTCGGCACCTGGCAGATCACCGGCGACGCGTGCGCCGAGGCCGTCCGCGACGCGCTGGAGCTCGGCTACCGCCACATCGACACCGCGCGCGCCTACGGAAACGAGGCTCAGGTCGGGCGCGGCATCGAGCGCTCGGGCGTCGAGCGCGGCAGCATCTTCCTGACGACGAAGCTCTGGCACACCGGGCTGCGCGCGGGCCAGGTGCGCGAGCAGCTCGAGGGCTCGCTGCGCGACCTCGCCGTCGATCACGTGAACCTGCTGCTCGTCCACTGGCCCAGCCGCGACGTGCCGCTGGCCGAGACGCTCGGGGCGATGACCGAGCTGCAGGAGGAGGGCAAGGCGAGCCACCTCGGCGTCTCGAACTTCCCGAGCCGGCTGGTCGAGGAGGCGCTGCAGCTCGCGCCGATCATCTGCGACCAGGTCGAGTACCACCCGTATCTCGGCCAGCCCCAGGTGCTCGCGACCGCCCGCGAGCGCGACCTCGTGGTCACCGCCTACTCGCCGCTCGCGCGCGGCGAGGTCCATCGCGACCCCGTGCTGGCGGAGATCGGCGAGGCGCACGGCAAGAGCCCCGGCCAGGTCGTGCTGCGCTGGCTGCTCGACCAGCCGCACGTGGCCGCCGTCCCCAAGGCCTCCTCGCACGAGCACCGCGCCGCCAACCTCGACGTGTTCGACTTCGAGCTCGGCGACGACGAACGAGGCCGCATCGCCGGCCTCGAGCGCGGCCTGCGCGCCGCGGACCCGTCGTGGGCGGCGGACTGGGACTGACGCCGGGAGCACTCTCGGTGGCCCCGGGCGCCCCCGGGCGCCCCCGATCTCCGCGGGGGTGCGTCGAAAAACCCGGCTCCAGACCCGGTTTTTCGCCACACCCCCCGGGGGTGCGGCGATGTTGTAAGGCTGAGGCGAACAAATCCGACGCACCCTCGCGCGATCGCCACCGGCGCCCACCGCCCATTCGTCCACCGCCCTGCAGCCCGGTCATGCCTCCACCGCGCGCGACCGATGTCCCGGACGTGTTCGATATCGACAACGCCCTCTGCACGCTCGTCGCGCTGGGCGGCTCCGACCTGCACCTGAAGGTCCAGGTCCCGCCGCTGACCCGCGTCGACGGCGAGCTTCGCCCGATCGAGGGCGCCGACCCGCTGGTTCCCGCCGACACCGAGACCGCGGTGCGCACGATGCTCACCGACCCGGTCAAGCTCAAGGAGCTCGCCGAGGAGCACGAGGTCGACTTCTCGTACTCGATCTCGGGTGTCGCACGCTTTCGCGTCAACGCCTTTCGCCAGCGCGGCTGGCTGAGCCTCGTCTGCCGCGCGATCCCGCACACGATCCGCACGGTCGCCGACCTCATGCTGCCCCCGGTGGTCACCGAGCTCGCCGACGAGGAGCGCGGGATCATCCTGCTGACGGGCACGACGGGCTCGGGCAAGTCGACGACGCTCGCCGCGATGATCGACCACATCAACGAGTCCTACGCCAAGCACATCGTCACGATCGAGGACCCGATCGAGTTCCTGCACCGCGACAAGCGCTCGGTCATCAACCAGCGCGAGGTCGGCATGGACACGCTGTCCTTCAAGCGCGCGCTGCGCCGCGTGCTGCGCCAGGACCCCGACGTCATCCTCATCGGCGAGATGCGCGACGAGGAGACCGTCCACACGGCCCTCAGCGCCGCCGAGACCGGCCACCTCGTGCTCTCGACGGTCCACACCGTCGACGCCGCCGAGACGGTCAACCGGATCATCGATTTCTTCCCGCCCCACATGCACCAGCAGGTCCGCGCGATGCTCGCCGGCACGCTGAAGGGCGTCATCTCCCAGCGCCTCGTGCCGTCGACCGACGGCGGCCGCGTGGCGACCTGCGAGATCCTGCGCATGACCGGCCGCGTGCGCGACATGATCATGGACCCGCAGCAGACCGGCCGCCTTACCGAGGTCGTCAGCGAGGGCGCCTATTACGGCATGCAGACCTTCGACCAGGCGCTCTACGACCACGTCAAGGCCGGCCGCGTCGACATCGACATGGCCCTGCGCGCGGCGACCAGCCCGCACGACTTCAAGCTGCTGCTCGCGTCCGAGGGGCGCAAGGGGACGACGATGGACGACGTCGCCAGCGTGCAGGCCCAGCGCGCCGCCTGACAGCCGTCCGGGCGGGTCGCTTCAGTCTGTAAAGTGTTGGGCATGGACGACACCTGTCCGGTCTGCCGCACCGCCGAGATCGTCTGCGGGAAATGGACCCTCCTGCTGATCCGCGACCTGTCCGAGGGCCGCTCGCGCTTCTGTGAGCTCGAGCGCTCCCTGCAGGGCATCAGCCCGCGCACGCTGTCGCTGCGCCTGCGCGCGCTGGAGGAGGAGGGCATCGTCGAGCGCGACACCTATCCCGAGGTGCCGCCGCGGGTCGAGTACGCGCTGACAGAGAAGGGCCGCGCGCTGCTGCCGCTCATCGACGACATGCGCAGCTACGGCTCGCGCTGGCTAGGTGCGGACTGTGCTGACCTCGCGCCCGCCGGCGCGACGGTCGACGCCGCCGCCGCCGCCGCCTGACGGCGCCGCAGCAGGCCTGCGCGCCGGCGCCTCGTCGCGCGAGCGGGCGTTGCGCCGCCGCGCCCATTCGATGACGGGGCGCTCGAGCGCGACCCAGCTCAGCGCCGAGACGGCCAGCGCCGGGCCGATCGCCGCCAGGATGCCGAGGAACGGGTTCAGCGGCAGCAGTTCGTGGCCGCGCATGAACAGCAGCACGGGGACGTGCCAGAGGTAGAAGCCGTAGGAGATCGCGCCGAGGCTCGCCAGCGCCCGGCTGCCGAGCACGCGGCTGCTGGGGGTGGCCGCGACGGTCGCGATGATGACCGCGAAGCCGACGCTCGACGGCAGGTCGCGGAGGATCGCGAAGGCGGCGCCGACGTCGAGGTCGTTCGCGGGCACCGCGCCCTTGATGGACGCGTCCGCCAGGACGAGCAGCAGGCCGGCGGCGAGCAGCGGCCCGCGGGCGCGCGCCGCGATCGTGCGCGCGTGCACCGCGAGCGCGCCGAGCATGCCGACGGCGAAGTACGGCAGCATCGCGGCGAGCGTCTTGGTGAACGTCATGCTCAGCCCGCGGCCGGCGATCGTCCAGTTGTAGGCGATCCCGATCGCCAGCAGCGCGTGC
>JAXDFS010000075.1:0-3234 GCA_034665465.1 Solirubrobacteraceae bacterium | reverse complement strand
CCTTGACCTCCAGCAGCTTGCCCGGGCCGAGGTACGTGTTCGGGTGCGGGCGCTCGAGGTGCTGCACGGTCTGCCCGACGACCGCCACGCCGGCGGTGCGCAGCAGCTCGCGCAGCTCACCGAGGTCATCGCCCTTCTCGAGCGCGGCGATGCAGTACGCGCGTTGCTTGGGGCGCCCGCTGCCGGCCTCGGCCCCGGCGGGCTGAGGCTCGCCGACGCGGCCCTGGCGTGTTCGTTGCATGACCTCCAGTCTACGATCCGCTGAGCCGGTCAGGCGCGACGCTCGCCGCCTGCGCTGTCGCGCTTGGCCGCGTACATGGCGGCATCCGCGGATGCGAGCAGCTCGTTGACCGAGGGCAGCGGGGGCTCCCCGAAGTCGGCGACGCCGATGCTCGCGTCCAGGGAGATCGACGGCTTCCCGTCGGCGAGCTTCGTCGCGCGCACCGCTCGCACGAGGTCGGCGGCCAGCGTGCGCGCGGCCTCGCCGCCGGTCACGCGCAGCAGGACGGCGAACTCGTCGCCGCCGATGCGCGCGAGCAGGTCGGTCGAGCGCAGTCGCCGGCTCAGGGCCTGCGCGACCGCCGCCAGCGCGGCGTCGCCGACGGCGTGGCCGTGGGTGTCGTTGATCTCCTTGAACCCGTCGAGATCGAGGACCAGCACCGAGCCCGCGAAGCCGTGGCGATGGCTCATGCTCAGCGTGAGGCGGATCGACTCCTCGAGGTGCCGCCGGTTGGGCAGGCCGGTCAGCGGGTCCTCGTCGGCCTCGCGGCGCAGGCGATCCTCGAGCGCCTTGCGCGCGGTGATGTCCTGAAACTGCCCGAGCCAGGTCAGCGCCCGGCCCTCCTCGTCGCGCAGGAAGGTCATGTTGGCGATCGCCCAGACCGAGCCGCCATCCGGGAGCAAGAAGCGCTTCTCGGTCTGCCAGGTGTCGATCTCGCCCTGCAGGATGCGCCACGCAGCGGCGACGTCGGAGGCCCGGTGCTCGGGATGCGTGAACTCCTGGTCGCGATGGCCGAGCAGATCAGCCTCGGAACGGTCGAGCAACCGGCACAGCGCAGGGTTCACCCGCAGGTACTCCCCTTCGGTGTTGAAGAACGCCATCCCGATCGGGGCGGTCTCGAAGGCGACCTGCAGCAGCCGCTCGGACTCCTCGACGAGTCGGGGCGCATCGAGCTTGCGCAGGAAGACGAGGCGGCGGCCCTCGTTGGGCGCGGTCGCGCTGACCTCCACGACCAACGGGACGCCGTCGCGGCGCGTCGCCTCCGCGCGTCCCTGGCTCAGCGGCCCCTCGCAGGGGTCCTCCAGCGCGCGGCAGCGCAACAGCCCGGCGAGCGGCTCGCCGGTCGGGTCGCCCCCGAAGAGACCGACCACCAGGTCGTTGGCCGCGAGGACGACGTTGCCGGCATCCAGCAGCAGGGCAGCGTCTGGCAGCGCCTCAAGCGACGCGGGCCAGCAGTCCTCATGGTCGATGTGGGTTACGGCCTCGCCTCCGATGACGGCCGTTGCACTTCTATCAGGTGCGAGCGCGGATCCGAGGCTTTGGACGTCGACGCGCGCGGTCCGGAATGTGCGCTTCAGGCGTGCGCAGCCGTCAGCGGGAAGCTCACGCCGGCGAGCTGCTCGGAGAGATCCCACAGGCGCGCGGCGGTGTCGGCGTCCCAGGCCGCGGCCGAACGACCCGCGAGCGCCGGATGGCCGCGCAGCTCCCGGATTCCCCCGGGGCCGACGTAGCTCGCCCCGGCGAGGTCCTGGGTGGCGGCGAAGAGGGTCGGCAGCGCGCCCATGTCGGCGCTCTGCGCGACGACGCGGTTGGTCACCGCCATCAGGAGGTGCTGCAGCCCGCTGGAGGTATGGCTCTGGAGGTCCGTGTTCGCGTAGCCGGGATGCGCCGCGAGCGCCCGCACGGGCGAGCCGGCCTCGGCCAGCCTTCGCTGGAGCTCGAGCGTGAACAGCAGGTTCGCCAGCTTGGACTGCCCGTAGGCGCTCCAGCGGCCGTAGCGGCTGCGCTCCCAGTTGAGATCGTCGAGGTGGATCCTGCCGCTGCGATGGGCGAACGAGGACAGCGTCACGACGCGATCGGTGATCGCCGGCAGCAGGAGGTTCGTCAGCGCGAAGTGGCCCAGGTGGTTGGTGCCGATCTGCAGCTCGAAGCCGTCCTTCGTGCGCTGCCTGGGCACGGCCATGATGCCGGCGTTGTTGACGAGGATGTCCAGGTCGCCCTCCCACGCGGACGCGAACGACCGCACCGAGGCGAGGTCGGCGAGATCGAGCGGGCGCACCTCGACGTCGCCGCGCATCGTCGCCGCAGCGGCCTCGCCCTTGGTCGTGTTGCGCACGGCGAGGACGACGCGGGCGCCCGCCTTCGCGAGCTCGCGGGCGCTGATGAGGCCGAGGCCGCTGTTGGCGCCGGTGACCACGATCGTGCGGCCGTCGAGGGCGGGCATGTCGGCTGCTGTCCATCGCGAGGGGCTCATCCGCACACAATGTAGGCGCCGACAAGCGGGCGCGCAGCGCAGTAGCGCAGGGTGGGCGGTCAGCCGCCCAGGCGACCCAGGCGATCCACGGCCTCCAGCAGGCGGTCGTCCGGGGTCGTCAGCGAGATCCTGAAGAAGCCCTCTCCGTTGGGCCCGTAGGCGGCCCCGGGCGAGATCACGACGGCCGCCTGCTCGAGCACGTGCTCGCAGTAGGCCGCCGCGCTCTCGAAGCCGGCCGGCACCGGCGCCCAGATGTAGATCGTGCCCTTCGGCGGGGTCACCTCGACGCCGATGCCGCGCAGCGCGTCGACGACGAGGTCGCGCCGGCGCGCGTAGAGCGCGTTCATCTCGCGCTTGTCGCCGTCGGCGTCCGGGCTGAGCGCGGCGATCGCGGCCAGCTGAACGGCCTCGAAGAGGCCCGAGTCGATGTTCGTCTTCAGGCGCCAGTAGTGCGCGATCGCCTCGGCGTTGCCGACGATCGCCGCGCAGCGCCAGCCCGTCATGTTGTAGCCCTTCGACCACGAGAAGACCTCGACGCCGACGTCCTTGGCGCCCGGCGTCGCGAGGAAGGACGGCGCCCGGTAGCCGTCGTAGACCGTCTCGGAATAGGCGTTGTCGTGCACGGCGAGGACGTCGTTGCCGCCCGCGAAGGCCACGACCTCCTCGAAGAAGCCCTCGGGCGCGATGGCCCCGGTCGGGTTGTTGGGGTAGTTGAAGAACATGAGCTTCGCGCGGGCGCGGTCGGCCGCGGAGATCGCCG
>JAXDFS010000074.1:0-4970 GCA_034665465.1 Solirubrobacteraceae bacterium | reverse complement strand
ATCGTCTGGATGAGCGAGGTCTCCCCGCGCAGGAAGCCCTCCTTGTCGGCGTCGAGGATCGCGACGAGCGAGACCTCGGGCAGGTCCAGGCCCTCGCGCAGGAGGTTGACGCCGACGAGCACGTCGTACTCCCCCAGGCGCAGGTCGCGGATGATCTGGATGCGCTCGAGCGTGTCGATCTCGCTGTGGAGGTATCTGACCTTGAAGCCCATCTCGAGCAGGTAGTCGGTCAGGTCCTCGCTCATCTTCTTGGTCAGCGTGGTGACCAGCGTGCGCTCTCCGCGCTCGACCACCCGGCGGATCTCGTTCATGAGGTCGTCGATCTGGTTGCGCGTCTCGCGCACCTCGACCGCCGGGTCGACGATCCCCGTCGGCCGCACGATCTGCTCGACGACGCGCCCTGAGTTGGCCTTCTCGTACTTGCCCGGCGTCGCGCTGACGAATACGAGCGTGGGCGTGATCGAGAGGAACTCGTCGAACTTCTGTGGGCGGTTGTCCAGCGCGCTCGGCAGTCGAAAGCCGTAGTCGACGAGCGTCTGCTTGCGCGAGCGGTCGCCCTCGTACATGCCGCCGATCTGCGGGACCGTCTGATGGGACTCGTCGAGGAAGCAGACGAAGTCGTCGGGGAAGTAGTCGATCAGGCAGTAGGGCCGCGCGCCGGGCTCGCGGCCGTCGAGGATCCGCGAGTAGTTCTCGATGCCGTTGCAGAAGCCCATCTCGCGCAGCATCTCCATGTCGTACTGGGTGCGCTGGCGCAGGCGGTGCGATTCGAGCAGCTTGCCCTCGGACTCGAGCTGCAGGCAGCGGTTGTTCAGCTCGCGCGCGATCTCCGCCACCGCGCGGTCGACGCTGCCCTCCTTGACGTTGTAGTGCGTCGCCGGCCAGACCGCGACGTGCTCGAGGTCATCTGCGATCAGCTCGCCGGTGAGCGGGTCGAAGTGCTGCAGGCGCTCGACCTCGTCGCCGAACAGCGTGGCGCGGAAGGCGGTCTCCTCGTAGGCCGGGAAGACCTCGAGCGTCTCGCCGCGCACGCGGAACGTCCCGCGGCCGAGCGCGGTGTCGTTGCGCGTGTACTGGATCGAGACGAGCTTTCGCAGCAGGGCGTCGCGGTCGATGATGTCGCCCTTTCGCAGCACCTGCATGTTCATCTCGTACGTCTCGGGCGACCCGAGCCCGAAGATCGCGCTGACCGAGGCCACGATCACCACGTCGCGGCGGGCGAAGAGCGCGGCCGTGGCGGCGTGGCGCAGGCGGTCGACCTCCTCGTTGATCGCCGAGTCCTTCTCGATGTAGAGGTCGCGGCTCGGGACGTACGCCTCGGGCTGGTAGTAGTCGTAGTAGGAGACGAAGTACTCGACGGCGTTCTCGGGAAAGAACGTGCGGAACTCGTTGCACAGCTGCGCTGCCAGTGTCTTGTTGTGCGCGAGCACGAGCGTCGGCCGCTGCAGCTCCGCGATGACGCCGGCCATCGTCATCGTCTTGCCCGTGCCGGTGGCGCCCAGCAGGGTCGTGTAGCGGTCACCGGCACGGACCGCCTCGGCGATCTCCCGGATCGCCTTGGGCTGGTCCGCCGCCGGGGTGAAGATGTCGTCGAGCTTGAAGGGCGGCACCACGGATCACGATAGCGCCGCTCTAGGCCACTCCCTGACCGCAATCGGGGGGCGAGACCGGCGGTCGCGGCAGCTATTGGTCTGTATGCGACAGATAGCTGACAGAGTCGCCGCGATCGCGAGCCGCCAGCATGGGCGCATCACGCGCCGACAGCTGCTCGCAGCCGGCGCGGACGATCAGCGCATCAAGCGGTGGACGGCGGAGGGACGGCTGCATCGCGTCCATCGCGGGGTGTATGCGGTCGGCCATCAGGCCCCTTCGATGTACGGCGACTACATGGCGGCCGTGCTCGCGGCCGGCGATGGAGCGGTTCTGAGTCATCGCCCGGCCGCCTATGTCATGCGTCTCATCCGGGGCGCGCCGCCGCGGCCGGAGGTGACCATTCCCGCCACGGCCGGACGCTCGAGGCCCGGCGTGGTCATCCATCGATCTCCGCTGCACCAGCTCGACGTGACGACGGCCGCCGGCGTCCCGATGACGACCGTCCCGCGGATCCTGCTCGACCTCGCGCCCGTCCTCACGCACGAGCAGCTCACGCGCGCCTGCCACGAAGCCTGGGTGCACCACCGCAGCGGGCCGCACCAGATCGAGGCCTGCATCGCCCGCAACCCGACGAAGAAGGGGGTCAGCAGGCTGCGCGACGCGCTGGGCGCCGACGTCACGCTCAGCGAACTGGAGTCCGCGTTCCTGCGGCTGCTCGACGAGCACGGCCTACCGCGACCGCGCACGAACGTCGACCGTCACGGAGACAAGGTCGACTGCCACTGGCCCGCTCACAACCTGACGATCGAGTTGCTGTCGTTCCGCTTCCACGCAACCCGCCAGGCATTCGAGCAGGACGTGACCCGCCGGCGGCATTCGAACCACGTCGCCTACTCGCATGGCGACGTGTTCAGGCGCGGGGCGGCGACGTGCGCTGATCTTCGCCGCCGCCTCGCGCCGTGAAGCTATCCGCGGTGGAAGATCCTGCCCTTGCGCATGACCCGCAGCCGCAGCTTCTGCGTGCTCGTGACAGGGCCTGGTCGCAGCGCGCGGTAGTCGAACTCCACCGTCCGCGTGTCGACGTTGATCGGGAGGATGAGCGTGAGCGCCCCGTGCGCGCGCGACTTCAGGCCGGTCTTCAGCAGCCGTCGCTTGCCGTTGCGGATGTGGTAGACGTCGATCCGCGCGCCCTGGATGCCACGTCCCGCGCGCGTGCGCAGGACGCCGCGGGTCACCACGCGCGTCCCGAACCTGCTCGTGAGACGGCGCCCGCGGTGGGGCGCCTTGACGAACCACATCCGCAGGCGACCGGTGAGCGCCTCGGCGGCCGTCACGCCCGGCGACGCCCCCGACGACCCGGTGGTGCCGGTGCCGACGTTGGCGTTCAGCCGCGGGAACTCGATCGGCCCGAAGACCGTGCGCTGGTTGCCGGCGGCGTCCTCGACGGCGATCTCGACCCCGTGCGGGCCCGGCGGCAGGGACGTGACGTCGACCGCCGCCTGCGCCCCGGTCACGGTGGCGGGGCAGGGCACGGGCACGTTGAACTGGTACGGGTCGGCATCGGCCGGGTTGACGTCGGCGCACGGCGCGGCCGCCACCGGGGTCGCCGCGGTGACCTTGCCGTCGACCTTCAGGACCGTCCGGTAGACCCCGCCCCCGACGTCGGCCGCGTCGTAGCTGACACGCAGCGTCCCCGACGCGTCGCCATCGTCGAGCACCTTCGCGTTGGCCACCACGGGCGGCGCCGGGTCCTCGAGCGTGAGCCACATGTGCGTCGCGGCCACGGCCAGCGGCCGGCTGCACGCGAGGCCGGCGTTCAGGCAGAGCGTCCTGAACTCGACGAACGTCGCGTTCAGGCCCTGCTTGTCGATCGGTGCGGTCAGGTCGGCGACGCAACTGGAGTTCACCGGCGCGGGGGTGCAGTCCTCGAGCACCTGGCCGCCGCTGGCGGCCATCACGTAGGAGATGTCCTTGGCGTCGGTGACCGGCCCCTGGCCGAGGCCGACCGTGGTGCGCCGCGCGCTCACGCGGACGATCCGCGTGCCCGCCGGAGCGTCGAAGCGCCAGTTGGCGGTGGCGTTGCCCGGCGGCTTGGGCTCGGGCAGGCTGGCGTTGAGAGCCCCGCCGGCCTGCAGGCAGGTGTTGGTGCTCAAGCCGCCGATCGTCGAGAACGGAGCCCAGCCCAGGGCCGCGTTCGGCGCGCCGCTCGGGTCATGGCAGGACGTGACGAGATAGGTGTCCGCGCTCGCTCCGACGGGCGTGAACACGAACAGGCCGGCCGCGAGGGCGGCCGCCTTCCAGACTGGACGCTGCATGGCTTCCCCTGACTGCAGTGGCAACCGTGCCATGGGCCGGCGGTCCCCTAACCGCGGCGTGCTGCAGGCATTATGCGGAAAGACGCAACGTCTCGCATCAGCGGACCCGCAATGCAAGACGCCGCCCACGTGGCGAACCACGTGGACGGCGTCGGGCCCTGCTTTGGACTGATCCTGGGCGGTGCTAGTGCTTCTTGCTCGCCGCCCTCGCCGTGATCCGCGGCCCGAGCAGGCGCACCGACCCGGTGAGCGCGGTGCCGAGGTGCTTGGCGTCGCGACCGGCCCTCACCCGCAGCGTGTCGCTGCCGGCGAACAGCCTGGAGACGGCCTTGCGGCCAGGCTTCCAGGTGAGCACGACGTGCCCGCTGCTCGGGATCCGCTTGACCGAGACCGCCCCGCCCAGCACCTGCTTCAGGCGCCCGTGGCTGCGGCCCATGAGCCGCAGGTCGAGGACCTTGGTGTTGCTCGGCAGGTCGATCGTGATCTTCATGCCCTTCAGCCCGAACGTCCGGAGCTTCAGGCGCTTGGCGATCACGAGGCGGCGCGCGGCGTTCAGCGAGACGCTGGATGCCGTCGCGGCGGGCTCGGTGGCCGCCGGGCTGCCACTGGACGCGCTCGCGCCCTGGCCACCGGTGAGACCGGGGGTCGGGTTGTCCGGGAAGCCGGTCGGCGGCTCACCCGGGCGCGGCGGGTTGACGGGCGGGTCGAAGATGATCGAATCCTGGCCGTTGCACGTCAGGCCGTCGAGCGGCTTGATCGGGCAGGACGGATCCGACATCACTCGCATGAGGCCCCACATGCCGGCCTGTGTGAACGGCCGGCGCACGTCGCCGTAGAAGAAGTCTCCACGGCTGCGGGCGAGGCCGCCGGCACCGCCGACGAGCTCCGCATCGAACGTCTCGTACGGGCCCACTCCCTGGCTCGCGATCGCCTGGGAGTCCGGGATCTCCGGGTCGAAGGCCCAGTACTGGCCGCCGAGTCCGAAGACGTGCATCTGCTCGCTGCCGGGGGCGACGAGGAAGTGCACCTTCGTCGGGTCACCGGCGTACGCCTTCAGCAGCG
>JAXDFS010000073.1:0-6976 GCA_034665465.1 Solirubrobacteraceae bacterium | reverse complement strand
GGCGTCAGCGGACCGAACGCCGCCGGCGCCGCGGCCGGCAAGGTCTTCGCCGAGGTCGACGCGTTCGCGCGCACGCAAGGCGCGAGCCCGCAGACGTTCGCCGGGCTCGCGGGCGCCGGCGATCTCGTCGCGACCGTCGTCGCGGAGGGCAGCCGCAACCGGCGCGCCGGAGAGCTGCTGGGCCAGGGCATGCCGGCGGCGCGGATCGGCGACGCGATCGGCCAGTCCAGCGAGGCGCTCGAGGGCGTCGCCCTGCTGGCAAAGACCATGCGCCGCGAGGGCGTGCCCTCGCCGACGCTCGACCGGCTCGTCGCGCTCATCGACGGGCGCATCGATCCCGAGGCGTTCACCGCCCCGCTCACCGCGCCCGGCGGGCAGCGCTTCGACCGCCAGCAGCCGGAGGCGCCGCGCAACGGCAACGGCAACGCCACGGGCAACGGCAACGGCGCGCACCACAACGGAACGCTCGCGGCCGTCGCGAGCGAGCCCGCCGACAGCGGCCGGGCTACGCGGCGCGGATAGGCTCCGATGCGTGGACCCACAGCACAAGGCGAGGCTCGACGCGGACTTCTCGGACCTCTACCGGGTGCACCTGCGCGACGTCTACTCGTACGCCTACTACCGGGTCGGCAACCATCACGACGCCGAGGACCTCACCGAGCAGACCTTCCTGCAGGCCTATCGCCACTTCGAGCGCGCGCAGGCCGAGTCCGACGGCAGGCCGCTGCGGCCGTGGCTCATCCGCATCGCCCACAACCTCGCCGCGAACCTCTACCGCGACCGCTCGCGGCGGCCGCAGGCGCCGATCGACGACACGACGGTCCTCAGCGCCATGCACACGACCGAGGATCTCGTCGAGGGCCGCGATGAGCTCGCACGGATCATCGCGGGGATCAAGCACCTCCCGGATGAGCGCCGCGAGGCGCTCATCATGCGCTTCGCCCTCGGGATGGACAACCGCGAGATCGCTCGTGCCATGGGCAAGACCGACGGAGCGACCAAGGTCCTCCTGCATCGGGCCATCAAGCAGCTCGAGGAGATCGTGAAGTCCTCATGAGCGAGTTCGCGCACGGCGACTTCGAGCAGATGCTGCGCCAGGCGCTGGCGCCCGTCGACCCGCCCGAGAACCTCAAGACGCGCCTGGAGCTCACGCTGCAGGAGATCACCGACGCCGCGGTCGACGAGCTCGAGGGCTGGGAGATCGGGGCGATGCGCGACCCGCGCAACTGGGTGCGGCCCGTGGTCGCGACGGCCGCCGGCGCGACAGCGGGCACCGCGCTCGTCATCCTGCGCGTGCGCGCCCAGCGCAAGAAGCACGCGGCGGCTTCCAGCAGCCCGCTGGATCTCCTCCAGCGCACCCTGCATGCAGCCGCCGGCGAGGCGCGCAAGCTCGCCCGGCGAGACTGACGCGCGGCCTCGCCGCGCCGCTGATCCATTTCAGTCCGAACTCCGTAACCCCGGTTTACATGGCACGCCTGCGCAAGAACTCCGACCAGGGCCCGACAGAGCTTCGCGACCTCGCCGACGAGGACATCATGCAGCTCGTCCGCCGTGGCGACGCCGCTGCCTTCGAGGTCGTCTACGAGCGCCACTCCAGCGCCGCCTTCTCGCTCGCCTACCGGATGTGCGGCTCGCGCGGCGCCGCCGAGGACGTCGTGCAGGAGGCCTTCCTCTCGCTCTGGCGCAGCGGCGCGCGCTATGACCGCGCCCGCGGCTCGGTGCGCACCTGGGTCCTCGGGATCGTCCACAACCGCGCGATCGACTCGCTGCGCCGCTCGGTCGTCCACGACCGCCGCCGCGCGAGCGACGAGGGCATCGAGGAGCGCTTCGAGGCCCGCGACCGCACCGATGTCGAGGTCGCCCGCCTCGACGAGGCCCAGGAGATCCGCCAGGTGCTGACCACCCTCCCCGCCGAGCAGTGCCGCGTCATCGAGCTGGCCTACTTCGGCGGCTTCACCCAGACCGAGATCGCCTCCATGCTCGACACGCCGATCGGTACGGTGAAAGGCCGTATGCGCCTGGGCCTGGAGAAGATGCGCGCGCAGCTCGGCGGCCTCCGCGAGGTCATGCCGTGAGCGGCCAGGCCTGCCCACGCAACGACGACGCGGCCAGCTACGTCCTGCGCGCGATGTCCGACGCCGAGTGCGACGCCTTCCAGGCCCACCTGGGTCGCTGCGCGTCGTGCACGGCCAAGGTCTCCGAGCTGTCCTTCGTCGGCGACGCGCTGCTCAGCGGCGTGCCGCAGCTGACCGCGCCCCCGGTGATCCGCGATCGCGTGATGAGCGTCGTGCGGGCGGAGTCCGAGCTGCTGCTGGCGGCCGGGCCCGAGGCCGACCGGCCGGTGCGCCCGCGCGCCGAGCGCCGCTGGAGCCTGGCGGGGTTTCGCCCGCTGCCCGCGCTCGCCCTCGCCTGCCTGGCGCTCGCGCTCGGCATCGGCGGCGGCGCGCTGCTGACCGGCGGCGACGGCGGCCCGGTCCGCGCCCGGACGGTCGTCGCGCAGGTCAACGCCGCGGGCGCGACCGCCCACGTCCGCGTGACCTCCGACGGCGCGAAGCTCGTGATGGCCGGCATGCCGGCCCCCGACGACGGCCGCGTCTACGAGGTCTGGCTGGACCGCGGCGGCAAGAGCACCCCCGAGCCGACGGACGCGCTGTTCTCCGTGAGCAGCCAGGGCAACGCCACCGTCGACGTGCCCGGCGACCTCGACGGCGTCAAGGCCGTGCTGGTCACCGACGAGCCGCAGGGCGGCAGCAAGATCCCCACGCGCACGCCGGTCATCTCGGCGTCGCTTTCCTGAGCGCCCGCCGCCGCCGCGGGCACGCGGGGGCGGCTGCTAGCGTCAGAAAGCGATGAAGTCCTCGACCGCGACGACCTGTTACCGCCACCCCGGCCGCGAGACCGCCGTGGCCTGCTCGTCGTGCGGGCGGCCGATCTGCACGGACTGCATGACGTCGACCTCGGTCGGGATGCGCTGCCCGGAGTGCTCGCGCCAGAAGACGAAGGTGCGGACCGCGGCGACGCTCACGGGCGAGCCGCAGCTGACCTATCTGCTGATCGCGATCAACGTGATCGCGTGGGTGGCGATGCTCGGCTCGGGCAGCCCGATCAACGGCGTCGGCGGCACCGTCTACCAGCACGGCGCCCTCTACGGGCCGCTCGTTGCCAACGGTGACTGGTGGCGGATCGTCAGCGCCGGCTTCCTGCACGCGGGAATCATCCACATCGCCTTCAACATGTACTTCCTGTACTTCCTCGGCACGATCCTCGAGCCGATGATCGGCAGGCTGCGCTTCGGGCTCATCTACGCCGTCTCGCTGCTGGGCGGCTCCTTCGGCGCGCTGCTGCTCACGCCCAACACGCCCACGGTCGGCGCGTCGGGCGCGGTCTTCGGGCTCATGGGCGCGGCGATCCTGGCGATGCGCGCCCGCGGGATCGACCCGATGCAGTCGGGCCTCGGGGTCACGCTGCTGCTGAACCTCGGCATCACGTTCCTGATCCCCGGCATCTCCAAGGGCGGTCACGTCGGCGGACTCGTCGCAGGCGCCGTCGTGGGCTACCTGCTCTTCGAGGTCGCCGACCGCCGCCGCTCGATCGCGACCCCGCTGATGGCGGCCTGCGTGGTGCTCGGTGTCGCGCTGGCGATCGGCTGCGTCATGATCGCCCGCAGCTCCGCGCTCGTCTGACGGCGATCGCTCGCATCCGGTCATGCCGCCCGGTGCCGATGACACATCTCCCCCGGATCGCGGCTGGACGGGCGCGGCGTACGCCTCGCGGGCGCCGGGCCCGGCCTGCGAGCCATCGGGTTGTTCCAGCTCGCCGCGGCCGTCGCGCTGATCGGCGCTGGGGCGGACTACCTGCAGCCGGCGGTGTGGTGGCGCCTGCTCGTGGTGCCGTTCGCGCTGGCGCTGCCGGTCTTCGCCGCGCATGCGCTCCGGCGTTCGGGCCGCGCCGGCCGGCTGCGGCGCGGGGGCGGTTACGTCATCGTCGTACTCCTGTCGCTGTGGGCCCTGAAGTGGGTCGCGGTCGGCTCGCCCGGCCCGGCGCCGCGGTAGCCGGAGTCAGCTCGTCGTAGAGGGCCTGCGCGCGCTCGAGCAGCAGCGCCGGGGCGAAGCGCTCGCGCACGTCGGTCGCGGCGGCGGCGCCGAGGCGCTCGCGCCGGGCCGGATCGTCGCGCAGCGCCGCCAGCGCTCGCGCCAGCGCCGCGGGGTCGCCGGGTGCGACGAGCAGCCCGGTGGCGCCGTCGCGCAGGATCTCGGGCAGGCCGCCGTGGTCGGCGGCGACGACGCAGCAGCCGGCGGCCGCGGCCTCCAGCGCGGAGTTCGGCAGCGGGTCGGGCTGCGTCGAGGGCACCACGACCACGTCGGCGGCGCCGTAGACGTTCTCCACGTCGGGCCGGAAGCCCGCGAAGCGCACGCGCTCGGACATCCCGAGCGCTGCCGCGAGCGCGCGCAGGTCCGCCAGGCGCGCCTCCTCTCCCTGCCAGGGGTCGCCCGCCACGAGCGCGATCGACCCGTCGCCGTCGCCGAGCGCGGCGAGCGCGCGGATCAGCACGTCCTGGCCCTTCCAGGTCGAGATGCGCCCGAGGATCGCGCAGACGAACGCGCCGGCGGGCAGGTCGAGCGCGGCCCGGGCGGCGTCACGCTGGGCCCGGACGGGGGCGACGCCGAGCCCGTCGTGCAGCACGAGCGCGCGCGGGTCGTCCCCGAGCTGGGCGCGTGTCGCCTGCGAGACGCACGGCAGCCGGTCGGCCGTCAGCAGCAGGCGCCGGTAGGCGGGCCAGTAGCGCTCGAAGCCGGCGTAGATCTCGCGCATGTGCCAGACGTGCGGGATCCCGGCGATCCGCGCCGCCGCCGCGCCGCCGAGCGTCACCGAGGTGTTCGTGTGGATCAGCGCGGCGCCGCGCGCCCGCGCCAGGCGCCCCAGGCCGCCGGCGTCACGGGCCAGCGCGCCGGCGATCCGGGCCATGCCGCCGGGCGACATCGCGGCGCGCCGCATGACCGCCAGCGGCCGCACGACGACCTCGACGCCCGCGGCCTGCAGGTCCTCGCGCAGCTCGCCGTCCATCGCGAGCACGACGAGCGGGCGGTAGCGCGCAGCGTCCAGGCCCCCGGCCAGCAGCGCGAGCTGGCGATCGGCGCCGTAGCGCCCGGCCGAGGAGTGCAGGTAGAGGACGGTGCGCGGGGCGCGGCTCAGAGCGCCACCACCAGCGCCTCGGCCGGCGCGGACGGCACGCGGTCGGGGTGCAGGATGTGCGCCAGCAGCTCGAGGCCGTCGGCGAGCCGCGGGCCCGGCCGCGAGAAGTAGGCCGAGGCGTCGACCGCGACGACCTGGTCGGCGCCGAGCGCCCCCAGCGCGGCGGCGAACTCCTCCGCCTCGACGAGCGCCCGCGCGGCGTCATAGCCGCACGGCATCACGATCACGACCTCCGGCTGCGCTGCCGCGACCTCCTCCCAGGTCGCCTGGCGCGACGGCTCGCCCGCGAACCCCAGGACGTCCTCGCCGCCCGCCATCTCGATGAGCTGCGGCGTCCAGTGCCCGGCGACGAAGACCGGGTCCAGCCACTCCAGCGCGGCGACGCGCGGGCGCGGTGCGCCGCGCACCGCCAGCCGGATGATGTCCGCGCGCCGCGCGGTGCGGGCGATGAGGTCCAGGGCGGCGTCCCTGCTGCCGGTGGCCTGCGCAACGGTGCGCACGTCGCCGAGCGTCTCGCCATAGGTGGTCGGGTCCAGCGAGATGACCCGCGGGGGCCCCGGCAGCGCTTGCGCGAGCGCGTGCACCTCGTCGGCCGAGACCGCGCAGACGTGGCAGAGCGCCTGCGTGACGATGAGGTCGGGCTCGAGCTCGCGGACGAGCTCCTCGTCGAGCTCGTAGATCGAGTCGCCGCTGGCGGTCTGCTCGCGCACGGCGCTGTCGATCTGGGCCGGCGTCAGGCCCTCGGGCAGGACGTTGCGGGTGACCGCGGGCAGGTCGGTCGCATCGGGCGGGAAGTCGCACTCGTGGGTGACCCCGACGACGTCCTCGCCGAGGCCCAGGGCGAACAGCAGCTCGGTAGCGTGTGGGACGAGGCTGACGATCCGCATTAGTGCTCCATCACCAGGGGAGAGCGTATGGCACGACTGAGCGACGGCGAGATCGACGACCGGCTGGCGGCCGGCCGGTGGGTGCGCGATGGCGACGCGCTCGTGCGCGACTTCGAGCTGTCCGGCTTCAAGGCGGCGATGGCCCTCGCCAACGCCGTCGCCGACGCGGCCGATGCCGCCAACCACCACCCCGACATCCTCGTCCACGACTACAAGCACGTGCGCCTGACGCTCTCGACGCACTCCGAGGGCGGGATCACCGAGAACGACTTCGCGCTGGCCGAGACGATCGACGGCCTGGACGTGGCGTAAGACAACGCCTCGGGTGCTGCTACCTTTCGGCCAGCAGCGTCAATGAACGACGATCCTCCTCGAAGTCGCGGCCGACACCCTAGGCCCGGCCCAGGCCGCATCGCTTGACCGCGCTGCTCCTCAGCGCGGTCGTCGTGCTGATCATCGCCAACGGCTTCTTCGTCGCGGCGGAGTTCTCGCTCGTGCGCTCGCGCCGCGCCCGCCTGGAGGAGATGGCCGGCGAGGGCGACAAGCGCGCGCGGGTCGTCGTGCGCCAGCTCGACGACCTCAGCGAATACCTCTCCGCCTGCCAGTTCGGCATCACGCTCGCGTCGCTGGGCATCGGCTTCCTCGGCGAGCCGGCGATCGCCGAGCTCATCAAGCCCGCGTTCGAGGGCTTCGCCCACGTCGTGGCGGCCCCGATCGCGATCGCGATCGCCTACATCCTCGTCACGGCGGGGCACATCACGGTCGGCGAGCAGGTGCCGAAGATCTACGCGATCGTCAACGCCGAGGCCGTCGCCAAGCGCATCGCGCGCCCGCTGAACGTCTTCAACAAGGTCATGCGGCCGTTCATCCACCTGCTCAACAAGGCCTCCAACGCG
>JAXDFS010000072.1:0-3149 GCA_034665465.1 Solirubrobacteraceae bacterium | reverse complement strand
AACTTCTTCGGCTTCCCGGGCGGGATCGGCGGCGCCGAGCTCGCCCGCCTCGCCGGGCGCCAGGCCGAGGGCTTCGGTGCGCACCTCTCGCTGCTGCGACCGGTCGTGGGCAGCGGCCGCACCCCGGACGGGCGCTTCGAGATCGAGCTCGCCGGCGGCCACAAGGTCCGCGCGCCGGTGATGATCGCCGCACCCGGCATGGAGTGGCGGCGGCTGCAGGCCGACGGCTTCGACGAGCTGCTCGATCGCGGCGCGTACTACGGCGCCGGCCGCAGCGAGGCCGCGCAGTGCAGCGGCGACCCCGTGGTCGTCGTCGGGGCCGGCAACTCGGCCGGCCAGGCCGTCATGGACCTCGCCAACGCGAACGCAAAGGTCACGATGGCGGTGCGCGGCAGCGAGCTGGGCAGGACGATGTCGCACTACCTCGTCGAGCGCATCGCGGTCCATCCCAACATCGACGTGCGCCTGAACACCGAGGTCGTCGCCCTCGAGGCCGGCGCGACCGGCGAGCTCGAGGCGGCCGTGCTGCGCGCCCGCGGCGGCGACGTGCGCGAGCGCATCCCGGCGCGGGCGATCTTCGCCTGCATCGGCGGCACGCCGCGCACCGGCTGGGCCGACGACATCGGCGTCGCGCACGATGCCGCGGGCTACATCCTCACGGGCCCCGACCTGCTCGACCACGGCGAGCGCCCGGAGGGCTGGCCCCTGGATCGCGACCCGCTCGCGCTCGAGACCAGCCTGCCGGGCCTGTTCGCCGCCGGCGACGCGCGCCACGGCTCGACCAAGCGCGTCGCGGGCGCCGTCGGCGACGGGGCGATGGCGACCGCGCTCGCCCATCGCCGCCTGGCCGAGCTGCGCGACGGCGTCTGACCCGCGCTCAGCAAACTCCCAGGAGGTCTTGACGAGATCCTCGCGCGCGTCTTGCAGGATGCCCCCTCGTGCTCGCCGTCGCCGCTCACACCCACCTCTTCTGGATCACGAGCCGGGCCGCGGGCACAGCCGCGCTGCTGCTCTCGAGCGCGTCGGTCGGCATCGGGCTGACGATGGGCGGGCGCCTGATCAGGCGGCGCGGGCCGGACCTGCGCGTCACGCACGAGGCGCTCTCGCTGGCGACGATGGTCGCGATCGCGGTCCATGCGCTCGTGCTGCTCGGCGACGGTTACATGAAGCCCAGCCTCGCGGACGTGATGATCCCGCTCGCAAGCTCCTTCCAGCGGCTGTGGATGAGCGTGGGCATCGTCAGCGGCTGGGCGATGATCGTGCTGGGGCTCTCCTACTACGCGCGCAAGCGGATCGGCGCCGAGCGCTGGCGCCGCCTGCACCGCCTCAGCGCACTGGCGTGGATCATGGGCATCGCCCACACGCTCGGGCAGGGCACCGACGCCGGCCAGGTCTGGTTCCTCGCCGCCATGGCCATCGCGGTCATCCCGGCGCTGACGCTGCTGATCGTCCGCCACAGCGGCCTGCGTCCCGCGGCGGCGACGTCATGAGCCGCGGCATCGTCATCGCCGGCGGCGGCTTGGCGGCCCAGCGCTGCGCCGAGACGCTGCGCCGCGCCGGCTACGACGGCCGCCTGCGGATGATCTGCGCCGAGCGCCACCGCCCCTACGACCGCCCGCCGCTCTCCAAGGGCGCGCTCGCCGCCGCTGACGGCGACGCCTCGCTCGGCTTCCGCGCGCCCGCCTGGTATGCGGACAAACAGGTCGAGCTGCTGCTCGGCGCGAGCGCCGCCGGCCTCGACGCGATGCGTCGCGAGGTCCTCCTCGCCGACGGGACGAACGTGGCCTACGACGAGCTGCTGATCGCGACGGGCAGCCGGCCGCTGCTGCCCGCGGCGATGCGCGGCCTGCGCAACGTCAGCACGCTGCGCACGCTCGACGACGCCCGCACGCTGCGCGCCGCGTTCGCCGCGGGCGGGCCGCTGGTCGTCGTCGGCGCGGGCTTCATCGGCCAGGAGGTCGCCGCGGCAGCGCGCCGCGCGGGCGTGCCGGTCACCCTCGTCGAGGCGCTGCCCGCGCCGTTGGCGCCGCTGCTCGGCGAGGCGATGGGCGCGTGGTTCGGCGACCTGCACAGCGCGCATGACGTGCAGGTCGTGCTCGGGCGCCGGGTCGTGGGCCTCGAGGGTGCCGAGCGCGCCGAGGCGGTGCTGCTCGACGACGGCCGGCGGCTGCCCTGCGCGCACGTCCTCGTCGGCATCGGCGTCGCGCCCGACACCGGCTGGACGGCCGGCAACGGCCTCGGCGACCGCGGCGTGCGCGCCGACGAGTCCGGTCGCACCGCCGTCGATCACGTCTTCGCCGCCGGCGACGCCGCCGCGACCTTCGACCCGGTCGTGATGGCGTTCCTGCCCGGCTCGCACTGGGAGGCCGCGGCCCGCCAGGGCGCGGCGGCGGCGCGCGCGATGCTCGGCCTCGACGCCACCGCGTCCCACCGCGCGAGCTTCTGGAGCGACCTCTACGACGTGCGCCTGCAGTACATCGGCCACGCCGCGCTCGCCGATCACGTCCGCATCGACGGCGATCTCGGCGCCCGCGACTTCAGCGTCACCTACAGCCGCGGCGGATCGCCCGTCGCGGTCCTGCTTGCCAACCGCCCGCAGGAGCTTCCCAACGCGCGCGCCCTGCTCGCCACCTGAAAGGACCCACCATGAGCTACACCGCCCGCATCGATGCCGGAGCCTGCGCCGCCCACGGCGACTGCGAGGACGTCGCGCCCGAGATCTTCGCCATCGAGGGCGACGTCGCGGTCGTCATCGGCGACGGTCCTGACGATCTGTGGCTGGAGGCCGCGCGCGTCTGCCCGTCGGTCGCGATCGCGATCCTCGACGCCACCGGCCGACAGGTGTATCCGTGAGCACCGGCGTGCCTGCGCGCCGCGCGGCGCGCGCCCGGCGCAACGCCGTCATCCGTGCGCGCGTGACTGCGGTCGCGGTCGCCGTCTTCCTCGCGATGTTCGCGGGGATCTACATCCAGTACGCCTCGGGCAACGATCCGGTGCTCGGGCCGCAGGCCGCCGCCGCGCAGCAGGCGACGGCGGTCGCCGACGCCCAGGCGCTCGCGGGGAGGCGGGCGGCGGCAGAAAGCGCAGCTGTCGCGGCGCAGCGTGCCGCAGCCAGGAAGGCCGCCGCCGCCAGGCGGGCGACGAGGCGC
>JAXDFS010000071.1:0-2554 GCA_034665465.1 Solirubrobacteraceae bacterium | reverse complement strand
GCCTCAAGGCCTATGACCACTCGGCCATCGAGACGGCTGCCAAGGAGATCGTCGAGACCGCCACGCGGACCGGCGCGACCGTCTCTGGGCCGGTGCCGTTGCCGACCGAGAAGAACGTCTACTGCGTGATCCGCTCGCCGTTCAAGGACAAGGACTCGCGCGAGCACTTCGAGATCCGCACCCACAAGCGGCTCATCGACATCCATCAGCCCACGCCCAAGACGGTCGACTCGCTCCAGCGCCTCGACCATCTGCCGGCCGGCGTCGACATCGAGATCCGCCTCGCCACGTGACGATCTGATGCCCGCGATCCTCGCCAAGAAGCTCGGCATGACCCAGGTCTTCCTCGAGGACGGCAAGGTCGAGCGCGTCACCGTGCTCGAGGCCGGGCCCTGCCCGGTCACGGGGATCCGCACGTTCGACCGCGACGGCTACGAGGCCGTCCAGCTCGCGTTCGGCGCCTCCAAGGAGAAGCACCTGACCCGCGCCGAGATCGGCCACCTCAAGAAGGTCGGCGCGCCGCCCATGCGCCACGTCAAGGAGTTTCGCGACGAGGCCGGCGAGCTCGTCGTCGGCGAGACGGTCACCGTCGGGAACTTCGAGGTCGGGCAGACCGTCAAGGTGTCCGGCACCTCCAAGGGCAAGGGCTTCCAGGGCACGATCAAGCGCCACAACTTCGCCAGCGGCCCCAAGTCCCACGGCTCGCACAACAAGCGCGCGCCGGGCTCGATCGGCGCGTCCGCCACGCCCTCGCGCGTGTTCAAGGGCATCCGCGGCCCGGGTCAGATGGGCAACAAGCGCGTCACCCAGAAGGGCCTGCAGATCGTCCGCCTGGACCCCGACCAGAACCTGATGCTGCTGCGCGGCTCGGTTCCGGGCCCGCGCAACGGCTTCGTGGAGGTCCGCACCGATGGCTGACGCACCGATCCTCGGCGGCACGAAGAAGGCCAAGCTCGACGACACCGCGTTCGGCGCGACGTTCAACGAGCCGCTCGTGCACGAGTCCGTCCGCGCCGAACTGGCCGCGCGCCGGCAGGGCACGCACGCGACCAAGACGCGCGGCAAGGTCCGCGGCGGCGGCGCCAAGCCGTGGCGCCAGAAGGGCACGGGCCGCGCCCGCGCAGGCTCGTCGCGCTCGCCGATCTGGACCGGCGGCGGCACGACGTTCGGCCCCTCGCCGCGCCACTACACCTTCAAGGTCAACCGCAAGGAGCGCCGCGCCGCGCTGCGCAGCGCGCTGTCGGTGCACGCCTCGCGCGGCTCGATCGCCGTCTTCGACCCGGGCGCGTTCGCGACCCCGTCGACGAAGCAGGCCGCCGGCCTGCTGGCGGACTCGGGGCTGACGATGCCGGTGCTGCTGATCCTCACCGACGCCGAGGAGCAGGCGGCGCTGTCGTTTCGCAACCTGACCCGCGTCGGCGTGCTGCCGGTCTCGATGGTCGGCGTCGCCGACCTCATCGGGGCCGCCTCGGTCGTCTGCTCGCAGGAGGCGCTCGATGCCCTCACCGCGCGCGCGAAGGGCGAGAAGACCTCCGAGCCGGAAGCAGTGGAGGCCTGATGGATCCCAGCCAGGTCATCATCCGCCCGGTCGTCTCCGAGAAGTCCTACGTCCTCGCGGCCGCGGGCAAGTACACCTTCCGCGTCCACCCCGACGCGCACAAGACGCAGATCCGCCAGGCCGTCGAGGCGCTGTTCGACGTCTCCGTGCTCGAGGTGCGCACGATGAGCGTGAAGTCCAAGCCCAAGCGGCGTGGCGCGATCCAGGGCCGCACGCGGACCTGGAAGAAGGCCATGGTCCAGATCGGGCCGGGCCAGTCGATCCCGATCTTCCAGGGCCTCGAGTCCCTCGAGGGCTAGAGGAGCACGAGAACGAGATGGCGATCCGCAAGCCCAAACCCACAAGTCCCGGCCGTCGCTTCTCGACGTACCCCGACTTCGCCGAGATCACGAAGGACTTCCCCGAGAAGACGCTCGTCGAGGGTCTGACGAAGTCCGGCGGGCGCAACGCCCGCGGGCGCAAGACCGCCCGCCACCGCGGCGGCGGCGCCAAGCGCCTGTACCGCAAGATCGACTTCAAGCGGCGCAAGGACGACGTGCCCGCGCGCGTCGCCGCGATCGAGTACGACCCCAACCGCTCGGCCTACATCGCGCTGCTGCACTACGTCGACGGCGAGAAGGCCTACATCCTCGCGCCCGCGCGGCTGACCGTCGGGACGATGATCTCCTCCGGGGAGGACGCCGACATCGCGCCGGGCAATTGCCTGCCGCTGCGGCGCATCCCGATCGGCACCGTGATCCACAACGTCGAGCTCGAGCCCGGCCGCGGCGGCCAGCTCGGCCGCTCCGCCGGCACCGGCATCCAGCTCATGGCGCGCGACGCCGGCATGGCGACGCTGCGCCTGCCCTCCGGCGAGATGCGCCTCGTGCGCGACGACTGCCGCGGCACGGTCGGCACGATCGGCAACGCCGATCACCAGAACGTCAAGATCGGCAAGGCCGGGCGCAAGCGCCACATGGGCGTGCGCCCGCAGACCCGCGGCGTCGCGATGAACCC
>JAXDFS010000070.1:0-10048 GCA_034665465.1 Solirubrobacteraceae bacterium | reverse complement strand
CTCGTCGTTCTACGGCGGCACGGACACCGGCAACCTCGGCGGCGTGGAGGCCGAGCCGCTGCCGTGGCACGACCAGCCGAGCTCGGCGCAGGTCACGCTGCCGCCGCTCGGGGTCGTCTGGCTCGTGCCGGAGGAGCGCCTGGAGCCGGTCAGGCCGGTTCCCGCGGCGACCGCGCCGGCTCGATGACGCCGAGGATCTCGCGCACGCGGCAGACGAGCAGCCGCTCGTCCTCGACCTCCACCCAGACGCCGGCCGAGCGCGGGAAGACGACGTGATCGCCCGGCTCGACCGGCATCCTGAAGTCGGGGATGTCGGGCGGGCCGTCGCCGACCGCGAGCACGATCCCCTCGTTGGGCGGGACGTCGTGCGTGCCCTGCGGGACGAGCAGCCCGGACTTGCGCATGCTCTCGGGCTCGAGCTCCTTGATGACGACCTGGTCGAAGAGCGGGCGCAGGACGTCGGGCATCGCCCGGGACGATACGCGCGCTACGCCTGCGCAGGCGTGGCGCCCCAGTCCTCCGGCGCGGGGTTGCCGATCGGCTGCGCGATCGACCAGGCGTGGCCCTCGGGGTCGCGGGCCATGAAGCGGCGCTCGCCGTACTCCTGGTCGGTCGGCTCGTCGGTGATCTCGGCGCCGGCCGCCTTCGCCCGCTCGAACGTCGCGTCGACGTCGTCGACCGTCACGCACACCATCTGCGTCCTGGCGCCGAGGTGAGCGGGGTTGCGGTAGTCGCCGCCGGGGTCGCCCATGTAGATGACGCCGTCGCCGATGCGCATCTCGGCGTGGTTGACGTAGCCCTCGGGGCCGGTGTAGCGCAGCTGCTCTTCGAAGCCGAACGCGCGCGTGAGGAAGTCGAGAGCGCCTGCGACGTCCTCGTAGAGCAGGTAGGGAGCGATCGTGGGTGGCACGTGGTCCTCCTTCGTCAGTGGTCGTGGTCGTGGTGGTCGTCGTCGTGTCGCCGCCGACGGATCTCGGTGTCGAGCGCGTCGAGGCGGTTGGTCCAGAAGGCGCGGTAGCGCGCGAGCCAGTCGTCGAGCTCGGCGAGCGGCGCCGGGTCCAGCGAGTAGAGGCGCCGCTGACTCTCGACGCGTGCCTGCACGACGCCGAGCTCGCGCAGCACCCGCAGGTGGCGCGAGACGCCCGGGCGGCTCGTCTCGAAGTGCGAGGCGAGCTCGCCGGCGCTCAGCTCGCCGCCGCTGGCGAGCAGCTCGACGATCCGCCGGCGCGTCGGGTCGGCCAGCGCCTGTAGCGCGTTCACCGCGCGACCTCGGCGTCGAAGCGGTCCAGCACGCGGCCCCAGCGCGAGATGTAGGCCATGCCGAGCGGCGCCTCGATGCGCTCGTGGTCGAGGGTCAGCACGGTGGCGCCGTCCTCGCTGCGCAGCTCGAAGCGCACGACCGAACGCTGCTCGCCGGCGTGCTGCCAGTCGAGCTCGAGCAGCCGCTCGGGCACGATCGCGCGCACGCGCCCGTCGATGCGGCCGTCGTCGGGGAGGGCGAGCTCGAACGCTCCGCCGCGGGCGAGCTCGACGTCGACCGGGGCCGCGAGCCAGCGGGCGAGCGACGCGGGCTCGGTGAGCGCGCGCCACACCTCCTCGGGGGTGGCGTCGTAGCGGCGGGTGATGCGCAGCTCGCAGCGGCCGGAGTCCATGACGGCTCGCAGAGTAACAGATTGGTTACGTAACGATGATGTTACGTGGGGTTGGTCGGGCGCCCGGACCGGGCCGCGCAGCGCGTAGCCGGCGCGCACGCGCCAGTCGCGCGCGGCGCGCACGCCGCGGGGCGATCGCGCGGTGCTCATGGAAGGCCGACCTCGGTGGGCTTGAAGATGTCGATGTTCTTCGTCAGCCCGTAGCGGACGCGCTCCTGCTCGCCGGCGAAGGTGCCGAACAGGCGGTCCCAGATGATGAGGATGCCGGCGTAGTTGCGGTCGGCTTACTGCTCGTTGGCTCCGTGGTGGACGCGGTGGTGCGGCGGCGTGTTGAAGGGGAACTCGATCGGCTGCCACAGGCGCCCGATGCGCTCGGTGTGGATCGTGCTGAGGTCGCAGTGCCGGCTGGAGTGGTGGACGACGTGGCTGGCCCCGCGGACCTCGTGGCTGATGCGGTGAAACCAGTAGTAGGCGAGGTCGTCGGCGAAGAAGATGATCACCCACGCCCACCACGCGTCGGTCGGGATCCGCAGCGGCGTGAGCTCGTAGAGCCCGGCGTAGACGAGGAGGACGACGAACTTCCACGCGAAGTCGATGACGACGTTGCCGATCCCCATGCTGAGGCTCGCCGCCGTGTCCTTCGTGTCGTAGCCGACGAGTGCCTCGTTGCGGGCGACCTGGAACGAGATCGCCTCGACGGCGAGCAGCAGCACGAACGCGGGGACCGCGTAGTAGAGGACCTCAGCCACGGGCGGGCCGGTGAGCGCGGGCTGGGGTGAGTCGGTGGCTGGCGAGGGGGGCGGTGGCGGTGCGGTCAGCGGTGGCGACGGGGTCGACGCCGTTCAGTGCGCGGGCCAGGAGGTCGGTGGCCGCGCGCGCGGCGTCGGCGTCGGCGATGGCATCGACCAGCGCTGCCTGCGCGCGCGTGTCCATCGTCTCGGCCGCGAATAGCGTCCGCGACGGCTCCTCGCCGGGAGCCAGGCCGGCGAGCAGCCTGTTGTATGCGAGGCGGTAGGCGAGGTTGTCGGCGCCGTCGATGATGCGATCCCAGAGCAGGGCGTAGTGCAGCGAGGGGTCGTCCGGGTCGTCGACATCGAGCGTCGCGCGCAGGGCCGCGACGGTGGGTGCCGGCGCGCGCTGCGCACAGCGGCGGGCGGCGTCGACGCCGACGCACAGCCGCAGCTCGAGGACCGAGCGCAGATGCTCGGCCGTGGTGGCCCTTGCGAGCGGGAGCTGGGCGAGGAGGTCGAGCCCGCCGGTCGCGCGCCAGTCGAGCACGCGTGTGGCGCCGCCGTGGCTGACCTCCACGAGCCCGGCCTGCTGCAGGCGCTTGACCGCTTCGCGCACGGCGTGGCGGTTGCAGCCGAGCTCGTCGGCGAACACGCGCTCGGAGGGCAGCGGCTCGCCGGGCGCAGGCCGGCCGCCGAGGATCCCGTCGCGCAGGCGGACGAAGATCGACTCCGAGAGCGGTGTGCGGGGGGCGGGGACCATCGGCCAACTGGTTGTACCAGTTGACAGCGGTGCCATCAAGGGGTAGATGCGGGGGATGACGAACCTCGTCTTCCGCTGCCAGTTCTGCGAGCGCCGCGCGGACCCGCTCACCCAGCTGAGCCTCGAGAAGACCGTGCGCCGGCCGGAGTTCGGCACGTACGTCGACGCGATGCCCGAGCGCTGGCTCGTGTGGCACGGGCGCGGGCCCTACGGGCCGGCGCGCTACGCCTGCCCGGAGCACCGCGGCGACCTCGTCGCCTACCTGCGCGAGCACTACGGCACGCTCGGCGCCCATCCCTGGAAGCGCCCGCCGTACGCGACGCAGAGCAGCGGTTAGTGGACGGTGCGCGCCTGCGCGAAGTTCACGAGCCGGCCGCTGCGCTCGTCGTAGAGCTTCAGCCGCAGCGCGAGCACCGCCTGCCAGAAGTCCAGCTCGCGGACGTCGTGGAACACGGGGTTCTCGTCGTGCGCGCGCTGGAGGTTGTAGTTCGGGATCCGCGCGTTGAGGTGATGGACGTGGTGCAGGCCGATGTTGCCGGTGAAGAACTGCAGCACGCGCGGCAGCCGCAGGTGCGAGCTGCCCTGCAGCGCCGAGGCCGCGTAGTTCCAGTGCTCGGTGCGCTCCCAGTAGACGTCCTCGAACTGGTGCTGGACGTAGAAGAGCCAGATCCCGACGGCGCCCGCGAGCAGGGCCGGCAGCAGCTGGATGAGCAGCACCGCGCGCCAGCCCGCCAGCGCGCACAGGCCGCCGAGCAGCGCGACGAGCACGAGATCGGTGGCGACGATCTTGCGCCCGAAGCGCCGGCGAGCCCACGCCGGCACCAGCCGCGGCTCGATGATCAGCGCCCACAGCGGCCCGAAGCCCAGCAGCACCAGCGGGTTGCGCATCAGGCGGTAGCCGACGCGCTGCGCGCGCGAGCGCCCGCCGTACTCGGCGACGGTCAGCGTGTCCACGTCGCCCATGCCGCGCTGGTCGAGATCTCCGGCGGTCGCGTGGTGCACCGCGTGCTCGTGGCGCCAGGAATGAAACGGCGAGTAGACCAGCACCCCGCAGGCCACCCCGAGCCAGACGTTCGCGCGCCGCCAGGGCAGAAACGAGCCATGCGTGCAGTCGTGGAAGACGATGAACGTCCGCACGAGAAACCCGGTGGCCGGCACCGCGAGCGCGAGGACGAGCAGCACCGAGACCTGCCATGCCGCGTACATCGATGCCGTCAGCGCCAGGTAGGCGACGGCCGAGGTGACGACGTCGCGCACGCCGCGCGCCACGTCGGGCTTGGCGTATGGCGCCAGCATCTCGCGCCAGTACCTCGGCTCGAGCTGGTCCTGCGGCAGCGCTTCGCGGATCTCGTCCTCCTCGTCGGGCGGGTGAGCCACGCACTAAAGCACCGAAGGCCGTCGCGCACATGAATGCCGGGTGAGCGGGAGTCGCCGTGGCCGGCCGGGCGCCTGGTCGCACCCCTGCAGAGCCGACGTGCCGGCCGCGTAGCCTTGGCCCATGGCCCGATGCCGACATGGCGTGGGCGCGGCCCTCGTGGCGCTCGTCGCGCTCGCCGGCTGCGGCTCGAGTCCCACGGCTACCCCCGCCACGACGACCGCCCCGGCCGCCGCGGTGCCTGCAGCCCCCGCCGCGCGGCCGGACGCGACGCCCGGCGCGCTGCCGACAGCCGGCGAGCAGCAGGCGGCGATCGCGCACTACGCCGGGGTCGGCCTCCCGCTCTTCTGCGGCGGGCGCCACGGCGGGCTCGTCGCACTGACCTTCGACGACGGCCCCGGCCGCTACACCCCGATCGCCCTGCGCGAGCTGCGGCGAGCGGGGATGCGCGCGACCTTCTTCCTCGTCGGGACGAGCATCGCGCGCTACCCGCAGTGGCCGCGTCGCGAGCGCGAGCTGGGCGCGATCGGCGACCACACGCAGACGCACGCGAACCTTCGCTTCCTGTCGCTGGACGGCGCGATCGCCGAGGTGCGCACCGGGCGCAGCGCGGCGATCGCGGCGTCCGGAGCGCGGGTCGACGTCTTCCGCCCGCCCTACGGCGCGCACACCGCGGCGATCGACGCCGCGGTCGGCCACGATGGCCTCGCGGAGATCCTCTGGGACGTCGACTCCGAGGACTCGCGCGTGGTGCCGCCCGCCGACTACCGCGAGATCTCGGCCACCGTGCGCCGCGAGATCCGGCCCGGCTCGATCGTCCTCATGCACGAGAACCGCGGCCAGACGATCCGCGCCCTGCGCGCGATCCTGCCGTCGCTCGAGCGCCGCGGTCTGCGCTCGGTCACCGTGCCCGAGTTGCTGGCCGCCGACCCGCCCTCCAAGGCGCAGCTCGATGCCGGGCGCAACGGCTGCGGGCCGCCGCCCGCCACGCACGGATCCGGCGGCTGACCCGCGGGCGCAGTCAGCGCGCCGCGCCGACGGCGAGCACGACCCGCGCGCCCGCGCCGGCCTCGATCAGGCGGTGGGCGTCGGCCGCGCGCTCGAGCGCGATCCGGTCGCGCACGTCGATGCACAGCTCGCCGTCCTGCAGGGCCCTGACGGCGCGCCTGAGCGCGTCGCCGGCCAGCTCGGGCTGGTGCGCGGCGAGGACGGCCAGGTTGAAGCCGACGACCGACCGGCCGCTGCGCCAGAGCTCGTCGGCGCTGAGGTCGGCGACGATGTCCGAGGCGTCGCCCATCGCCACGAGGCGCCCGCCGGTGGCCAGCGCGTCATAGCTCGCGCGGCCGGTCGCCCCGCCGGCCGGATCCACGATCACGTCGAAGCCCGCGCCGCCCGTGAGCGCCGCGACGCGATCTGCCAGCCGCTCGCGGACGACGACCTCGTCGTAGCCGAAGGCCCGGGCGGCCGGCAGCCGGCGTGCCGAGGCAACGGTCCCGATCACGCGTCGCGCGCCGAGCAGCCGTGCCACCTGTCCGAGCTGGCTGCCGACGCCCCCTGCTGCCGCGTGCACGAGCACGCTCTCTCCCGCCCGCAGGCGCGCGACACGCTGCAGGACGAGGATCGCCGTGGACGTGTCGCCCGGCAGGACCGCGGCGGCGGCAAGCCGATCGGGCGAGCACGGTTGCCCCAGCGCCGCGACGAGCCGCGCATCGACAACCGCCACCTCCGCGTAGCCACCGCCGCCGACGATCGTCAGCGCCGCGACCGGCTGGCCGGCACGCAACCCCTCGACCCCTGCGCCGAGCGCGCGCACGTGACCGGAGACCGCGATCCCGGGCACGCACGGCAGCGGCACGTCGACCGCACCGCGGCGCAGCAGCAGCTCGGCGCGGTTGACGCCCGCGAACGCGACGTCGATCGAGATCTCGCCCGGGCCGGGTTCGGGCACCTCGCATTCGGCGAGCCGCAGGACCCCGGCGTCACCGAACGCCGGGATCGTGACGGCTCGCATGACTCACGACACTAGTGTCGCGACACTAGAACAGGCTGCGGGAGATCTTGAAGGAGCGGAAGATCGACTTCGGCTTGTCGAGCTTCGTGCCGGGGTTGACGTACAGCCGGTAGGTGCCCGGCTTGAAGCTCTTGGGCGCCACGATGACCTTTGCGCTCGTGTAGCCGCAGCCGTCGCCCGTGCCGAGCGAGACGCGCCGCAGGACCTTCGGGTTCGTGCCCTTGGTGATGAAGCCGTACATCGCCAGGCCCGCGAAGGGCGTGCCGGAGACCTTGACCGTGCGGTGCGCCCGGATGCTGCGCGGCTTGAGCGCGATCGTCATGGCGAGGTTCGTGACGAGGGTCTGGCCGATCGGGACGTCGACGGCGGCGGCGCCGGTGCCGAAGTCCTTGACCGAGAGGACGATCGGCTCACCCGCGATCGGGTCGATGCTGCCCGAGGGCGGGGACACGTCGGTGATCGCAGCGGATCCGTTGCCGGCGGGATCGAAGGTCCCGGTGGCCGATCCGGCGGACCCCACGCCGCCGGTCGGGCCCGTCGCCGCGACGATGAAGCCGGCGCCGGGCGTCCCACCTGCCAGGTTGACGACGACCGGCGCCGAGCCGACCGTGGGGATGTGCGTGTAGCACGGCGCGCTGATGGCGCCGGTCACCGCAGACGCGGCGGAGGGGGCCGCCAGCAGCATGGTGGCGGTGGCGATTGCGCCCATCGACGTGGCACGACGAGACATGGATCTCCTGACGGAAAGGGAAGCGCGCGAGACGGACCCCGTCCTCGCGCACCTGGGGTGATGGCTGATGATGACGCCCTACCCGGTGCGTCACACATAAACCCGGTGTTGCGGTGAACGACACGCCGCCTCGCATCGTCGGGCAAGCTGTGCGCGATGCTCGAGTTCCGAACGTGCCCGGTCGACCGCGAGCCCGCCACCGCGCTGGTCCAGGCCATGCGCGAGGAGATCGCCGCGATCTACGACGGCTTGGATCTCGACGGGCCGGACATGCCCAAGGCAGGGCCGGGCGAGCTGGCCCCGCCGGGCGGCTCCTTCCTCGTCGGCTTCGAGGACGACGCGCCTGTGTGCTGCGGGGGCATCAAGCGGCTGTCGGGCGTGGCCTGCGAGATCAAGCGGATGTTCGTGCGCCCCGATGCCCGCGGGCGCGGCGTCGCCCGGGCGCTGCTCGTAGCGCTCGAGCGCGAGGCCCGCACGCTCGGCTACGGCGTCGCGCGACTGGACACCGGTCCCCGCCAGCCGCGTGCCCAGCGGATGTACGAGCGCGCCGGCTACGGCCGGATCGAGAACTTCAACGCCAATCCGGTCGCCAGCTTCTTCGGCGAGAAGCGGCTCTGATCTCCAGGCGCATGCTTCAGGAGACCGCGGTCGTGCGCGCCCGGCTGGAGCGCGGCGATCCCAACTGGCCGGCGCAGCTGACGGTGGCCGTCGTGATCGCGCTCAACCTCGCTCTGCCCGAGCGCGTCACCGCGGGCCCCAAATGGGTCGTTCCCGGCGTCGCCCTGGCGCTGCTGGTCGCGCTGGTCGTGATCGCGCCGTCGCGGGCCTCGGTGCACCTGCGCGGCGTGCGGCGCTTCGCGCTGACCGTCATCGGCCTCGTCAGCGCGGCGAGCATCTTCTCGCTCGTGCTGCTCGTCCACTTCCTCATCAACGGCGGGCGGACGGCGGGACACCAGCTGATCCTCGCGGGCGTCGTGCTCTGGATCACGAACGTCCTGCTGTTCGCGGTCTGGTACTGGGAGATGGACCGCGGCGGGCCGGCGGTCCGCTTCACCCGGCCCGACGCGCTGCCGGACTTCCAGTTCACGCAGATGGAGAACCCGCGCTTCGCGCCCCCCGGCTGGCAGCCCGGCTTCGTCGATTATCTGTATCTGTCGCTCACAAACGCGACGGCGTTCAGCCCGACCGACACACTGCCGCTCACCCAGACCGCCAAGCTGGTCATGGCGATGCAGTCGGTCGCCGCGCTGATGACGATCGGGCTCGTCGTCGCGCGCGCCGTGAACATCCTCGGCTGACGCGTTGCCAGGCGGCGCGGACGTGGCGCCCCTCGGCGTCCCTGAGGCAGGCGAAAGCGTCGTCCGTCCACGGCGCCGCCACCGGCTGGCTCTCGGCTCCCCCGGCCATCAAGGAGCTCGGCGGCGGCAGTGGCGCCATGAGCCGCCGACGGCTCAACCAGCACCGCAAGGCGGTCGTCGAGGTCGTGGCGCGAGCCGTGGCTCCGCGCTGACACCTCGCTCGTCGCGCAGCGCTGCCGGGCCTGCCCTCCAGCGATGTGTGCCACGATCCCGCCGAACCCCACCTGGGATGGTCGACGGTGCCCGAAGTCTCGCTTCGCAGCTGGATCCTCGCCGTGCTCGCCCTCTGCGGCGCGCTCGCGCTGACCGTGGGCGCGCAGCAGGCGCGGTCCGCCGTCGCGTACAAGAAGTGCAGCCTCTCCGAGCGCGAGCAGCAGCCGCCCGGCGGCAAGCCGACATACAACCTCTCCGTCAAGACGCGGGGCGCGTCGTGCACGACGGCGAAGAAGGTCGCCAGGGCCTGTCAGGCCTGCCGCGCGAAGTCCGCGGTCGTCTGCGGCCACAAGGTCCTGGGGAGCTGGCGCTGCACGGGCGCCAAGGACTCGAGCACGCCCGTGCTGTTCTACGCCACCGTCACGTGCACGTCGGGCGGGCGCCGCGCGAAGAGCACCTACCAGCAGAATCTCTAGGGGTTCGGGTGCGGGTCTCGGCGGTGCGGGTGGTCGCTGCGGTCTGCGCCGCCGCGACGCTGGCGTCGGTCGCGGGCGCCGGTGTCGGTGCGTTCGCGTCCGGCGCCAGAGCGCGGACATGCTTCGGCGCCGCAGCGCGCGATCCGGCCCGCCCGTGCTTCAACCCGTCGATCGCGGTGATCCCGCCGGTCGCGAAGGTCGACGACTCGCCCGGCTCGCCCTGCGATCTGACGCAGCAGCAGCCAGAGCCCGTCTGCACGTTCGGCACGTCCGCGGCGAGGGCCACGGCGACGATCGCGCTCGTCGGCGACAGCCACGCCCTGCACTGGCGCGCGGCGCTCGACGTCGTCGCACGCCACAACCGCTGGCGCGGCTATTCGATCACGGCCCCCGGCTGCTCGTACTCCGAGGCGGTCAACGCGTTCCCCGAGGGGCTCCGTCAAGCCTGCGTCGACTGGTACCGGGAGGCCCAGCGGTGGTTTGCCGACCATCCTCAGGTCAGCACGGTGTTCGTGTCGGTCAACGCCACGACGCCCATCGTCGTCCAGCCCGGCCAGATCTATCTCGGCGTCAAGTCCGCCGGCTTTCGCCGCGCCTGGAGCGCGCTGCCCGGCAACGTCAGGCATGTCGTCGTCATCCACGACACCCCGGACCCGGCCGACGACACGCTGGACTGCGTGAAGGCCGCGATCGCGGCCGGCAGGCGTGCGGGGCCGGCCTGTGCGACCCCGCGCGTGGCGGCGATCCACTGGGACACAGCGGTCGCGACCGTGCACCAGATCCACTCCCCGCGCTATCAGGC
>JAXDFS010000069.1:0-4912 GCA_034665465.1 Solirubrobacteraceae bacterium | reverse complement strand
CCGGGGACGCCGAGCGCCGCCATGAGGCCGACGCTGTTCCAGTAGCCGAACGGCTCGCGCAGGCGGGCGTAGATCTCGTCGGGGTTCAGCGCGCCGGGCAGGATCTTCGTCAGCAGCGCATAGGCGCTCATCGCGACGGCCGCGATCGTGATCGCCCCGAGCAGCGCGCTCCAGCGGCCCGGGACGGTGTGGGCCAGCGCGACGGCGGCGGCGAAGACGGCGGTGTAGGCCAGCGTGCGGTTGGCCTCCAGCCAGGCGTCGGCGGGCTGCGCGGCCCAGGTGATCGAGATCGCCGTGAGCAGCGCGAGCGCGGCGAGCAGCGCGAGCGTGCCGGCGCCCCACAGGCGCGCGCGCCGCGGCGCCAGCAGGACGGCGGCGGCGACCGCGAGCCCGCCGCAGAGGATGAGCCCCATCTCGGCCGGCGTCGTGCGGTCGGCCTGCAGGCCGCTGTCGGCGCCGACCGCGACCGCGCACAGGATCGCCGCCAGGCCGGCGGTCAGCAGCAGGCCGCCGCGGTCGCGCCCGGTCACGCTCGGCGTCGCGACGGCCTGCGGCCGCGGCGGGCGCTCAAGCGCGGCGTGCGCCGACAAGGCTTCGGAGGCGCAGCGCCGCGAGCGCGAGCGCCGCGACGAGCAGCAGGGCGAGGACGACGACGAGCGGGGCGGGGAGGTCGCTGACGCGGCTCACGCCGGGAACTGTGCCGACCTTGCTGGGATCGACCTTCGTGTTGTCGAGCTGGAAGGAGCGCGTCGAGCGCGCCTGGTCGACCGCCCTGCGCTCGGTCGGCGTGGCGGCGCGCAGCTGGTCGTTCGCCGGCGCGCTGCCGATCGCGCCGCTGCCACCGGCGGCGGCCGAGCCGGTCGACGAGCCGCCGCTGTTGCCCCCGCCGCTCGGCGGCGCGGTGGCGCTCGTCGAGCCCGAGCTCTTCCTGCCCGCGCCCGCGGCGGCCGCCCGCAGCTGCGCGCGCTTGATGACATCGCGGCAGTTGCCGTACTGGTCGGTGTCGCCCTGCAGCTGGGAGAGCGCGTCGCGGTACTCCTTCTGCGTGTAGGTCTTGGACATGACCTCGTCGTCGGTGCAGTCGTTGAGCACGTCGCGGCCCGATGCCAGCGCCGCGCCGGCGGGACCGGCGGCGAGCGCGAGGACCGTCAGGAGGGCGACGAGGAGCGAGCGCGGCACGCTGGTCACCGTAGCGAGAGCAGCGCGGCCTCGAAGCCGGTCGCCCAGGCCTCGAACGTGAACGCGGCAACGTCGCGGCGGGCGTTGGAGCCCAGCCGCGCACGCAGATCGTGGTCGTCGTGGATGCGCCGCAGCGCCGCCGAGAGCGCGTCGGCGTCGCCCGCCGCGAAGACGAGGCCGTTGCGCTCATGGCGCACGAGGCCCCCGGCGACGGCGCCGACCTCTTCGCTTGCGATCACTGGCGTGGACTGGTTCATGGCCTCGTTCGCCACGAGCCCCCAGGGCTCGCGGAAGCTGCGCGTGCGCAGCGACGGTATGACGCAAACGTCTGCGCGGGCCAGGAAGTTGCGCACCTGGCCGGGCGGTTGCGGACCTACAAAGGCCACCGCGCCGCCGGCGGGGCTCCGGGCGGACCCGGTTCCCGCGCCGACGAGGACGAGCGCGGCGGCCTGTGCTCCCAAACCCGACGAACGCCAGGCATCAAGGAGCAACACAGCCCCCTTTGCCCGACTCTGGCGTCCGAGAAACACGGCTGTGAACGGCGACGATCGCGGCACTGCGACCGCGGCTCCCCAGAAATCGTTGTCGACCGCCTGGGGCGCGATGTGGACGTTGCGCGCCCCGCGCGCGCGGGCGAAGGCGGCGACGTGCGGGCCGTAGGCGACCACGGCATCGGCACTGCGATAGAGGGTCGCCAGCAGTGGCGCGCCGGCCGCGAGATGGGCGGGCGTGCGCGGGTGCGCCCACAGCGCGCTCCACAGCACGAACGGGATTCGCGCTGTGAGGGCGCCGAGCGCCGCCGACGGCAGCGCGACGCGCCCTGCCGTGCCGCAGATGACGGCGCTGTAGCGCCCGCTGCCGGCGAGCGCGCGGATCTCCTGCTGGCTGACGTCGCGGTGCGCGACGCCGGGGACGCCGACGCCCGCGGTGGCGTGGATCGAGCGCCCGCCGAACAGCGCCAGCTCGATCGGCGCGCGCCGCGCCAGCGCGGCGAACGCGCCGACGCGCTCGGGCGGCACGTGGTTGGTGACGAACAGGATCGGCTTCATCGCAGGGCGGCCTCGTAGGCGGCGAGCGTCGCCGCGCCGCACTGCTCCCAGGAGAAGGAGGCCTCCACGGTGGCGCGGGCCTCGTCGCCCTGGCGTCGGCGCTCGCGCTCGTCGGCCAGCAGGACGTCGATCGCCTGCGCGAGGGCGGCGACGTCGCCCGCGTCGACCAGCGTGATGCCGCCGCCCGCCGCCGCGATCTCCTCCGGGCCCGCCTCGCCGCGCGCGCCGATGACCGGCAGCCAGCCGGCCATCGCCTCGACGTAGACCATGCCGAAGGCCTCGTCGGTCGAGGGCATCGCGAGCAGGCTCGCACGGCGCGTGCGCAGCAGCGCCTCGGCGGGCTCGAGCTGGCCGGCGAACCGCACCCGGCCGGCGATGCCCAGCTCGGACGCGAGCGCGCGCAGCGACTCGCGCTCGGGACCGTCGCCGATGACGAGGTGGCGCAGGCGCGGATGGCGATCGCCGAGCAGCGCGATCGCGCGCAGGACGTCGGCGTTGCGCTTGCGGGCGACGAGGTGCGCGGTGGTGACGACCGTCGGCTCGTCGTACGGGGCGGCGCGCTGCGCGGGCAGGTCGGTGCCCAGGTGCACGACCCGCGTGGCGCGCGCGCCGAGCACGCGGCAGCGCTGCTCGATGCCGGCGCTGTTGGCGACGACGAGCCTGGCGTGGTGCAGCGCCGCGCGCACGGCCTCGGCGCCGCGCGCGTAGCGCGGCGCGGTGTGGAAGACGTCGCCGCCGTGGACGGAGACGACGAGCCGGGCGTCCGGCGCCGCGCGGCGCACGGCCTCGCCGGCGGGGACCGCGTTGTGGGCGTGGACGACATCGAAGGCGAAGCTGCGGCGCAGGACGCGCAGGGCGACTGCCAGCGAGGGCGCCGCCCAGCGGCCCCAGTCGCCGTAGGAGCGCGGCCGCGGTGGTGCGAGAAAGGGCACGTAGGCGATCGGGATGCCGTCGATCTGCGCGCGCAGCGGCTGGGCCGCCGCGCGGGCGCTCGCGCGCAGCGCGGTCGAGGGCCCGCTGCGCAGCGCGGCCAGCGGCGGCAGCGGGCGGTGAAGGACGAGCACGCGCACGTCGGCGCCCGCGTCGCGCGCGGCGAGCGCCTGGCGGTGCGCCCAGACCCCGAGTACCGGGTCGGCGGCGCGCGGATAGAACTCGGCGACGACGGCGACCCTCATCGCAGCCGCCGCGACCAGCCGGCCTGCGCGCGCGTGACATGCGGCCGGCCGGCCAGGAACGCCTCGGCCTCGGCCACGGCATCGGCGCGGTCATAGCCGCCGCCGACCGGCGTCGTGTGCAGGATCGGCGTGGCATCGACGATCCCGGCCGGCCAGCCGTGCTCGCGTGCGAGCGCGCCCCAGTGCGCGTCCAGCCCCCAGCCCATCCGCAGGGCGGGAAAGGGCAGCAGCGCGGCGTGGGTCGCGGCGGCGAAGGCGGTGACCGGCCCGATCTCGACGAACTGCGACTCGCGCACCGCGCCGCCCGGGCGCCGGCGGGTGACCGGCCAGGCGGCGTGCGACTGCAGCCGGTGCGCGGGCTGTGCGAGGAGCAGGCCGGCGTCCTCGGCGCAGAAGAGGAAGCGGTCCAAGAAGCCGCGCGGCAGGACCACGTCGTCGTCGATGACCAGCAGCCAGTCGTGCCCCGCGGGCGGCTCGGCCGCCAGCAGCTCGTTGAGATGCTCGAAGCGCCCGGCGGGGCCCATCGTGACGGTCCGCATCGTCACGTGGTGGCGCGTGCGGTGCAGCTCGAGGCGGGCACGGTCCATGAGCCGCCCGGGCCGCTCGACGCCGATGACGAGCACGCGCCGGCGCGGTGGCTGCCGGCGCGCCGCGCGATCGAGGCGTCGCACGCGCGGAGCGGCCTCGGCATCGAGCAGCGCGTCGGCGGCGATCCGCAGCGGCCGCCCGATGCCGCGGACGGTACCGCTGTGGCCCGAGAGGAAGTCGGGCTCGTCGCCGGTGGCGCTCGCGGGCGCGGTGGTCGCGGGCGACGCGGATGCGTGCGGCGGCGCCGGTGCCCCCGCCGCGGGCGCCCGTGCCGTCGCCGCCCGCACGCGCCCGAGCGAGTGCGCCGCCAGCACGATCCCGTTCGGGCAGGCGAAGCGCAGCGTGTGCAGCGCGCAGCCTGCCAGCACGCGCAGCTCGCGGGCCAGGGACGGCGGGCGGCCCTTGTAGACGTCGAAGCGCCGGCTGGCCCGTCCGCGCCCGTAGGCGGCGCCCGCCAGCGAGCGCAGGCGCGCGTCGTCGCCCGCGCGCCGGTGGTCCAGTGCCGCGGCGGCGACGTAGCGGATGCGCCCGCCCGCGGCGTGCAGGCGGTCCTGCCACTCCTGCTCGTCGCCGTAGAGCTCGCGCCCCTCGTCGAAGCGCCCCGCGCGGTCGATGGCGGCCCGGCGGATCGCCATGTTCGCCCCCCAGGCGTGCTGCACGTCGCGGTCGGCCGGCCCGTGGTCCTGGCTCGTGATCGGCGGCCCCTCGCGCCCGCACGAGCGCAGTCGGTGATCCTCGAAGCGGGCGTGGATCGGGCCCGTGAGCACGCCGACGTCGGCGCCGGCGCCGCGCTCGGCCGCCAGCAGCGCCGCGAGCCAGCCGGGGCGGACGGCGACGTCGTCGTCGACGAACACGAGCACGTCGCCCCGCGCCGCGGCGATGCCGGTGTTGCGTGCGGCGTTCGGGCCGCGGGAGGCCTCG
>JAXDFS010000068.1:0-13575 GCA_034665465.1 Solirubrobacteraceae bacterium | reverse complement strand
GGGCGACGCCCGTCACCGACGATGCGCGGCCCGGCGCCGCGGCCGTGCCGTCGGGCGCGGCGGCGGCACCGCCTCCCGCCGGAGGTGGCGCGGCGGCCGGCCTGGGCGGCGGCGGCGGTGGCGGTGGCGGCAGGGGGCGCGGGCTGCCCGCGGTGGTGACGACCTCGCGCGCGAGCGCCCGGTCGCCGTCCGGATAGCTCTCCTGGACGCGGACGACGGTCGAGCCGGCCGCGATCGGGCGCAGCGTCGCGCGCGCGCCGACGGCGTCGTCGTAGGCGCCGTCGTCGTCGAGGTCCCAGCTGTATGCGCGCACCCCTGTCTCGGAGGCCGGCTGGGTGCCGGTCGCCTGCAGCGCGACGTCCTCGCCCGGATTCGGAGAGCCGGGGGCGATCGAGATCGCGGCGGTGGGGATCACGGTGCGCACCCAGCTGTTCAGCGCTGCGGCGCCGACGCGCGCGTAGATGCCCGGTCTCGTGGGGTCGGCGCACCCCGAGCCGTACGAGGTGACCCCGGCGAGCGCGAACTCGTCGACGCGCGGGACCATGATCGGGCCGCCCGAGTCGCCCTGGCAGGCGTCGCTCGTCCCGTCTCCCGCACAGAACATGCTCGAGAGGTCGAACGGGTTGGGATCGCCGGCCGGGTATGCCGTCGCGCAGACGTCGTCGGTGCGGACCGGGACGCCCGCCTGGACCAATTCGGCGGGATAGGGCCCGCCGGTGACGGTCGCGCCCCAGCCGATGATCGTCGCGACGACCCCCGGCGCCCACAGCGCGGTGTCGTCGGCGGTGAGGATGCGCATCGGCTGGATCGACGGCGTCGCGGGCGCCGGGGTGGCGAGGCGCAGGAGCGCGACGTCGTTGCCCGCGGTCATCGCGCGCGGCGTGTAGTCGGGGTGGCGAACGATCTCGGCGACGGCAAATCGCTCGGAGGCGGCGTAGCGGGTCGTGTCGGACTCGCCGAGGCTCACGGTGAGGATCCCCGCGGGCAGCACTGGTTGACCCGCGGCCGCCTTGTCGGTGACGCAGTGGCCGGCCGTCAGAAACCAGCGGCCGCTGACGAGCGTTCCGCCGCAGGCGCGCGCGGGGGTCGTCGCGATCGAGAGCAGGCCCTGGGCGGGCCACGTCCTGTTGGGCGCGGTGCCGCCGACGATCGCCGACGCGTCTGCCGTCATCAGGACGAGCGCGAGCAGCACTCCCGTTGGAAGAGCCACTGCCCAGCGCCCCCTGGTGCCCACCTTCGCGCAGCGAATACGCCAAACCTATCCGGAACAGCGACCGCTGACCTGCCAGATGTCATTTTCTCGCACAGTGCGGAAATTCGCGGGGGGTGGCGGCACGCGCCGGTCGCGATCGCGGCGGTCGAGGATGTAGTCGCGTGCGACCTCGGCGGTCCGCGGAACGATGTACGTGCCGCGCTGCGGTGGCGCTGCCTGCGCGTCGGAGATCGCTGCCGGATCGCCCTGCAGCCAGAGCGCGAGCAGCGGGATCGGCCGGCGGTTGGGCACCGCCAGCGGCACGCACGGGACGCCGCCGCGCACGACGTCGCCGAGGCGCTCCTGGATCGACTCCTGGGTGCTCAGCGCGCGGTCGAGACGGTCGATGCGGCCCACCTGGCTGGGGACGAAGAACAGCAGCGCGACCAGTGCCAGGGCGGCGAAGCGCGCCCACCACGTCCGCTCGCGCCCGGGCAGCAGGTCCAGCCAGCCGAACACGCCGGCCCCGGCGAAGATCGCCAGCAGCGTCGCTGCGAGCAGCAGGTAGCGGGTGATGATCGGCAGGCCCGCGGCGGCCAGCACGCAGAAGGCCGCGACGGCCAGCACTCCCGCGCCGGCGCCCAGGCGCACGCGCCGGTCGCGGCGCCAGGCGAGCGCGAACAGCCCGCCGCCGGCCGCTGCGAGCAGCACCGGCTCGCGCAGGATCTCGCCGAGCCTGCGCGGGAGCGTCGCTGGGACGTGCTGCAGGCCGGTGACCCGGCCCAGCAGCGCGGCGTTGTCGCGCGTGCCCGTCAGCGAGTGCAGCGGGCTGCCGGTGAGCAGGAGGTCGTGCAGGCCCCACAGCAGCGGCGCGGCGGCCGCGAGCGCGATGAGGGGGGCGGCGTCGCGCAACCCGGCGCCCAGCCGCGGGCCGCCCTCGCCGCGGGCCGCCCGCACGCCGGGCGCCAGCAGCCAGACGACGTAGGCGGCACTGAAGAGCCAGGCCTCGGGGCGGATGAGTCCCGCGAGCGCGAGCGCCGCGAGCACGGGCGCGCCGCAGCGCGGGCGGCGGGTCTCGGCCAGCAGCGCTCCGAGGACGAGCACCAGGTAGGGGATGTCGACGTAGGCGCGGGCGCCGAAGTCGAGCACGGGCACGCGCGTGAGGACGATCGCCGCCGCGAGCGCGCCCGCGGCGGCGTTGAACCACGCGCGCCCCAGCGCGAAGACGACCCAGCCCAGCAGCGCCAGCGAGACGTATGCGACGCCCACGGTGGCTGCCGCCGCGAGCTCGCCGTGCAGCCCGTCGACCTTCAGCGAGCTGAGCGGCGAGAGCAGGATCGCGCCGAGCGTGGCGAGCGGGTGGGGCGTGGGGGCGATCGCGACGCCCAGGTCGGGCAGTGTCCCGTGCGCGAGCTGGCGGCCCCACACGAGCGTGTAGAGCGTGTCGTAGTTGACCAGCCCGGGGCCGGCCACGAGCCTGAGGACGGCGGCGCCCACCAGCACCCCGGCCGCGAAGCGGATCCTCGCCATCGGCCGAGAACCTAGTGGACGCCGCACCGCCGGCCCGCGCCGCGCGCGGAGCTATCCTCGACCAGATGGCTGCCTCCGTGACCCGCACCGCCAGCTGCCCGCGCCTCGCGGCGCAGATCGCCACGTGCCGGAGGCGTCCGTGCCGCCGGCACTGTCCACCTCCGGCCCGCGTCGCTCTGCATCCGCGATGCACGGCCATCTGACGACACGGGCCACGAAAGCAGCCATCGCGTGTCCGACGCTCCCTCGCTCTACCGCCGCCATCGCCCGCGCACCTTCGCCGAGGTCGTCGGCCAGGAGCACGTCGTGCGCACGCTGCGCAACGCCGTGACCCTGGGCAAGGTCCACCACGCCTACCTCTTCGTCGGCTCGCGCGGCACCGGCAAGACCTCGATGGCGAAGATCCTCGCCGCCTGCCTGAACTGCGAGCAGGGGCCGACGATCGAGCCCTGCGGGCGCTGCGAGTCGTGCGTCGCGATCGCCTCGGCGACGTCGCTGGACGTCATCGAGATGGACGCTGCGTCCAACAACAGCGTCGACGACATCCGCGACCTGCGCGAGAGCGTCGTCTACGCGCCGGTGGCCGGCCGCCACAAGGTCTACATCCTCGACGAGGCGCACATGCTCTCCACGCAGGCGTGGAACGCGTTTCTCAAGACGCTCGAGGAGCCGCCGCCGAACACCGTCTTCGTGCTGGCGACGACCGAGGCGGCCAAGGTGCTTCCGACGGTCGTCGACCGCTGCCACCGCTTCGACTTCGCCCGCCCGACGGTCGAGCAGCTCGCCTCGGTCGTGCGCCGCGTCGCCGCGTCCGAGGCGATCACGGTCGCGCCCGACGCGGTCGCGCTGCTCGCCCGACACGCCACCGGGTCCTTCCGCGACGCGCTCGGCACGCTCGAGCAGCTCGTCACCTATGCCGGCAGCGAGATCGCGACCGAAGACGTGCTCGCGGTCCTCGGCGTGGCCGACGCCGACCTGCTCTTCGCCTCGCTGGACGCGGTCGCGACCGCCGACCCGCGCGCGGCGCTGTTCGCCGCCGCCCGCCTCACCCAGACCGGCCGCGACGCGCTCGGCTTCGTGCGCGATCTCGAGGCCCACGCCCGCGACCTCATGATCGTGCAGGCGCTCGGCGAGGTGCCGGCCGAGCTGCGCATCACGCCCGAGCACGACGCCCGCCTGCTCGAGCAGGCCGGTCGCCTCGGCCCCGGCGCCGTCACCCGCCTGCTGGACCTGCTCGCCGCCGCGCTGGAGACGACGCGCAACGGCTCGGACGCGCGCACGCAGCTCGAGCTCGCGCTCGTCAAGGCGGCCGCGCCCGCCGTCGACCCGTCGACGCAGGCGATGGCCCAGCGCATCGAGCGCCTGGAGGCCGCGCTGGCGAACGCCGGCGCGCCGTTCGGGGCGCCCGCGATGGCCCCGGCGGTCGCCCCGGCGGTCGCCCCGGCCGCGCCGCCGCGCGACGAGGCGCCCTGGCCGCCGAACGATCCCCTGCCCGAGCCCGAGCTGCCCCCGCCGACGCCGCTTCCTACGCCCGAGGCGCCCGTGCCGCCGACCGACCCGCCCCCGCCGGACCCGCCGCCCCCTGCCGCCGCGCACGCCAACGGCGTCACGCGGGCGGTGGCCGTCGCCATGCCCCCGCACGCGGGCCCCGCGCTGGAGCTCGACGGGCTGCGTGCCGTCTGGCCGGCGATCATCGAGGCGGTGCAGGCGTCGGGCAACCGGCTCTGCGCGGCGGCCCTCGCCGAGGCCCAGCCGGTCGCCGTCGAGGACGGGCAGGTGACGGTGGCGTTCCCGCCCGGCGCCGAGTACCAGCGCCGCAGGGCCGACGACGACGACTACCGCGCCTGCGTCGCCGCGGCACTGCGCGAGGTCACCGGCGCCAAGGCGCAGATCGCCTACGTGCTCGAGCAGGTCCCGCGTGCCGGCGAGGCGCCGGCGGCCGCGCCGCCGGCGATGACGGAGGACGAGTTGCTGCAGCGCTTCGTGGCAGAGTTCGACGCCGAGGAGATCCACTCCGACCCCGATCCCACACCTGGTCCCGAGAGCGAGGCCCCCTGATGCCCCAGCCGAACATGAACCAGATGCTCAAGCAGGTCCAGAAGATGCAGCAGGACATGGTGGCCGCCCAGGAGGCGCTCGCCAACGAGACCGTGCAGTCCTCGGCCGGCGGCGGGATGGTCACCGTGACGATCACCGGCGACCTCGTCCTCAAGGAGCTCACGATCGACCCCGACGCGATCGATCCCGAGGATCCCGAGATGCTCTCCGACATGGTGCTCGCGGCCGTCAACGAGGCGATCCGCCAGGCCCAGGAGCTCGCCGCGACGAAGATGGGCGGCCTCGCCGGCGGCCTGGACCTCGGCGCGCTCGGCGGCCCCGGAGGCCTCCCAGGCCTCGGGATGTAGTTGTACGCCCCGCCCGTCCAGCGGCTCATCACGGAGCTCGGCAAGCTGCCCGGGATCGGGGCGCGCACCGCACAGCGCCTGGCGTTTCACCTCCTGCGCGCCTCGGCGGAGGATGCCAACGCCCTCGCGGACTCGATCCGCGAGGTCAAGGAGCGCATCGGGCAGTGCGAGGTCTGCTTCAACCTCGCCGACGGCCCGCGCTGCCGGATCTGCGAGGACGAGCGCCGCGATGCCGGCCTCATCTGCGTCGTCGAGGAGGCCGGCGACGTGATCCCCGTCGAGCGCACGCATGAGTACCGCGGCCGCTATCACGTGCTCGGCGGCGCGCTGTCGCCGATCGACGGCGTCGACCCCGACGACCTGAAGATCGCCGAGCTCTACCGACGCGTATCCGACCCCGCCCACCGCATCCGCGAGGTCGTGCTCGCGACGAACCCGACCACCACCGGCGAGGCGACCGCCCTGCACATCGCCGACACCCTGCGCGAGCGCAACCCCGAGGTCATCGTCACCCGCCTCGCCAGCGGCCTGCCGGTGGGCGGCGACCTCGAGTACGCCGACGAGGTCACGCTCGGCAAGGCCTTCAGCGGCCGGCGCAGGCTGTAGCCGCGACCGAGCGCAGCGTCACGCGGGCCCGGCCCGCTCCGCCAGCCACTCCGCAAGCGGCCCTTCGGCCACGTCGGCGAACCGCGCCTCGAGCTCTCCGCCGGCCTCCAGCAGCGTCTGCACCACCGCGACGTAGTCGCGCCCGCCGAGCTCGTGCCACTGCGACCCCAGGGTCGCCCAGGCGATCGGGGTCTCGAAGTCCGCGCCCGACGCCGCGACGGGGTCAGCGCCGAGCTCGAGCAGCCGGTGCGCGACCGTGGGATCGCCGACCCAGCAGGCGTGGTGCAGCAGCGTCCCGCGCGGGCTGTCGCCGACGCGCCCGGCGTAGTCGGCCCCCAGCACGTCGGCGACGAGCTCGAGGTGGCCGTTGAGCGCCGCCATGATCACGGCCTCCTGCCCGTCGGCGGACAGCTCGGCGGCAGCTCACCCTCCGGCCGCGCGCCGCGCGCGATCGCTGCGACGGCGCGATCCTCCGCCGCGACCGTCGTGTCGGCGCCCAGCTCGGTCAGCAGCGCCACGAGGTCGTCGCGGCCGCGCATGACCGCGTTCTGGTAGGCCGTGCGGTACTCCTCGGCGGGCGTCGCCCATTCGCCGCCGCGGCGCTCGAGGTCCGCGCCGTGGTCGGCCAGCAGCCGCAGCATCTGCGCCGAGCAGCCGCGGCGCACGGCGTGCACGAGCAGGGCCGAGCGACCCTCGTTGGGGTCGGCGCCGGCCTCGAGCAGGAGCCTGACCTGCTCCATGCGATCGCCGTCGATCGCGTGCGCGAGCGCGTTCGTGCAGGCGGGGCTCGCGCCGTGCTCGAGCAGCGCCCGCAGGCAGTCGGCGGCGGGCGACTCGGTTGCGTGGTACAGCGACTCGCCGTCGTCGGGATCGGCGCCGTGCTCGAGCAGCATGCGCGTGAGCTGCGCGTCGTGGACCACGCCGGCGGCGCCGTAGAGCGCCGACATCGCGCCGTATTCGTTCGTGAACGTCGCGTTGGGATCTGCGCCGGCCGCGAGCAGCTCGCGGGCGAGCTCGACCGAGGCCCAGCAGGAATGCGCGACGTACAGCAGCGGCGCCCAGCCGTTGGGGCCGCCGGGCGCGCTCGCGTCGCCGTCCCAGCCGCGTCCCAGCACGAGCCGCGCCCAGCGGTCCGAGGCGATCTCCGGGTGCGCCTCCAGCAGCCGGCGCGCGCGCTCGCAGCGCCCCGAGGTCGCCGCCGCCACGAAGGACTCCACGCGAAGCTGCTCGACGTTCATGCGGACCTCCTCCGATCGGGCCGTGCCGCGGCGACCGATCGTAGTGAGACGACGTTTGCCGGTCGAGCCACCGCCGAGGGCGGCTCAGCCGATCTGGACGGGCTCGCGCGCGTCGCTCGTCAGCCGCCGCAGGGCGGCGATCCGGCGCAGCGAGGTGACAATCCGGTCGGCGGAGATGGCGCCGCTGGCGACCGCCGCCACGACGGCGCGGTAGGCCTCGTCCTGCTGGGCGCGCCCGCCCGGCACGAGGAGCATGTCGACGCCGGCCTTCAGCGCCTCGACCGCGGCGTCGGCGACGCTTCCGCCGGTGGTCGCCGTCGTGGCCACGAGGTCGGCCGAGATGATCGTGCCGCCGAAGCCGAGCCGGTCGCGCAGCTCCTTGACGGCGTCGGGCAGCAGGGTCGCGGGCGTGACGCTGTCATAGGCGGTGTAGATCGCGTTGGTCATCTGGATCGCGGGCGGGGCGCCGCGCCCGCTCGCGACGGCCGCGAACGGCGTGATGTCGCGCTGGCGCAGCTGCTCGATCGCGAGGCCGACCGGCGCCGGGCCGGCGGACGGATCCTGCGACGCGGCCCCGTCGCCGGGGAACGGCCCGACGGCGCTGGCGATGCCCGCGCGGCGATAGCCCTCGACAGACGCCTTGACGGCCGTGGCGACGCGGTCGGCGGCGTTGGAGAACGCGCGCCCCTGGGCCGGGCCGCCCGCGACCGCGACGTCGGCGTTGGGCGCGAGGTTCATCCCGACCCCGAGCGCGCGCAGCTGGCGGCCGGCCACGCGCGCGCTGCCGCGGATCTCGAAGTCCCTGCGGCTGCCGATGTCGGCCTGGCCGGCCGGCGCGAGGTTGGCGAACGCGTTGAAGTCGCCGCCCTCCTGCTGGGCGGACACGATCGGCGCCGGATGGCTGGCGCGGCCGGCGACCTGCTGGATGTGGGCGGTCAGCTTCGCCAGCTGCGAGGGCTCGACGTAGTTCGAGCGCCCGAGCACGACGCCGCCGTAGGCGCGGACGGCGAGGCGCTCGAAGAACGAGCCGGAGGGCGCGGTGCCGGGGAAGCCGACGAGGAACAGCCCGGCGACGGGATCGCTGGGGGCGCGCCGGATCTCATCTGCGCTCGGCGGCGAGGGGTCGGGGCCGGCGCTGCGGGTGCGCTGGCGCGCGCCGAGCACGGGCGCGAGGGTGTCCAGCAGCGACCCGCCACCGCCGCCCTTGCTCTCGCTGCCGAAGCGCGACCCGGCCTCGACCACCGGCCCGCTGTCCTCGCCGCGCAGGAAGAGCAGGTAGATCCCGCCGCCGAGGATCAGCACGACGATCGCCGCGACGACGCCCAGCCGTGCGCGGGGCGGCAGGGAGCTCACTCGCTACCCTCCCAGACCGTCATGTCAGGCACCGTGGTCATGAAGTTCGGAGGCACGTCCGTCGCCGACGCCGAGCGCCTCAAGCGCGCGGCGCACCGGATCGTGGCCAAGCGCGAGGCCGGCAACCGCGTCGTGGCGGTCCTCAGCGCGCGCGGCAAGACGACCGACTTCCTGATCGCCGAGGCGCAGGAGATCTCCGCCACCCCGGACCCGCGCGAGATGGACATGCTGCTGTCGACCGGCGAGCGGCAGTCCTGCGCACTGTGCGCGATGGCGATCAACGACCTCGGCCACCGAGCTATCTCGCTGACCGGGTCACAGGCGGGCATCGTCACGGATACGTCGCACACGAAGGCGAGGATCCTAGACGTGCGCGCCGATCGGATCCGTGACGCCCTCGACGCGGGTGCGATCGTGCTCGTCGCAGGCTTTCAGGGCGTGTCCACCGCGAAGGACGTCACGACGCTCGGCCGCGGGGGCTCGGACACGACCGCCGTCGCCCTCGCCGCGGCCGTCGGCGCCGACGTCTGCGAGATCTACACCGACGTGGCGGGGGTCTTCAGCGCCGATCCGCGGATCGTGCCCGACGCCCGCAAGCTGCCCGTCGTCTCCTTCGAGGAGATGCTCGAGATGTCGGCGTCGGGGGCCGGCGTGCTGCAGCTGCGCTCGGTCGAGTACGCCCGCAACCACGGCGTGCGGATCCACTGCCGGTCGAGCTTCACCGACGAGCCCGGTACCGTGGTCGTCGGAGAAGAGGAGACCGTGGAACAACCGCTCATCACCGCCGTCACGCACTCCAACGAGGAGGCACGGGTCACCCTCAAGGGGATCCCGGACGAGCCCGGCATCGCCGGGCGGATCGCGACCGTGCTCGCCGTGGCGAACGTCAACATCGACATGATCATCCAGAACGAGCCCGTCTCGGAGGGCGCGCTCGCCGACATGTCCTTCACCGTCCCGCGCGCCGACCTCGCCGACGCGCGCACCGCGCTGACGCCGCTGGCCGAGGAGCTCGGCCTGCAGATCCAGTCCGACGACTCGATGGGCAAGGTCTCGGTCATCGGCGCCGGGATGAAGTCGCACCCCGGTGTCGCGGCGAAGGTCTTCACGACCCTCGGCAGCGAGGGCGTCAACATCGAGATGATCTCGACCTCGCCGATCAAGATCTCGTGCGTCATAGCCGGCGATGCCGTGCCCGGCGCCGTGCGCGCGCTGCACGCCGCCTTCGAGCTGTCGGGCACCGACACGATCCGGCCCGAGCGGCCGTTCGGGGAGTTCACATGAGCACGTCAGCACCCGCCCTGCGCGTCGCGGTCGTCGGCGCCACCGGCGCCGTCGGCACCGTCATGCTGCGCCTGCTGCGCGAGCGCGGCTTCCCGGCCTCCGAGATCGTGCCGTTCGCCTCCGAGCGCTCGGTCGGGCGCGAGCTCCCGGGCGGGCTCGTCGTCGCAGCGCTCAACGACGAGACGATCCAGGGCTTCGACGTCGCGCTCTTCTCGGCCGGCGCGACGCGCTCGCGCGAGTGGGCGCCGCGCTTCGTCGACGCCGGCGCGGTCGTGGTCGACAACTCCAGCGCCTTTCGGCGCGTGGACGAGATCCCGCTCGTCGTCTCCGAGGTCAATCCCCACGCGCTCGACACCCACCGCGGGATCGTCGCCAACCCCAACTGCACGACGATGGTCGCGATGCTGCCGCTGAAGGCGCTGCACGACGGCTTCGACCTGCGCGCGATGGTCGCGACGAGCTTTCAGGCCGCGGGCGGGGCCGGGCAGAAGGGGATCGACGAGCTGGCCGCCCAGATCGGGCCGCTCGCCGCCGACGTCGAGCAGCTCTGCGACGACGGCGCCGCCGCCTCGGCCAAGGTCGGCCACAGCGTGCACGCCGCCACGCTCGCCTTCAACGTCGTGCCGCTGCTCGGCACGCTCGGCGACGACGACCACACCGACGAGGAGCGCAAGCTGCGCGACGAGTCGCGCAAGATCCTGGGCATCCCGGACCTCGCGGTGTCGCCGACCTGCGTGCGCGTGCCGGTGATGGTGGGCCATGGCGTGGCCGTCCGCGCGACGTTCGCGCGCGAGCCCGACCTCGAGCAGGCCCTCGAGCTGCTGCGCGCGTTCCCCAACCTCGTCGTCGACGACGTCCCGACGCCGCTGCAGTACGCGGGCCGCGACGAGGTCGCCGTCGGCCGCGTGCGCCGCGATCTCGCCGACCCGCACGCGCTGAACTTCTTCGTCGTCGGCGACAACCTGCTCAAGGGCGCGGCGCTGAACACCGTGCAGCTCGCCGAGGCGCTGCACGAGCGCGGCCTCGTCGGCGCGCGCGTCCCCTGACCGCTTCTACGAACTTCCGCCTCACGACACTAGCCCGCGCGCGACAGGCCCGACAGCTCGCGGCGGCTGTGCACGCCGAGCTTGCGGAACACCGAGCGCGCGTGGGTGCGCACCGTCTCGACGCTGACGCACAGCGCGACGGCGATCTCCCCGTTGGAGCGCCCGAGCTGCAGCTGATCGAGGACGTCGGCCTCGCGCGGGGTCAGGACGTCGGGCAGCAGACTGCCGCCGGCGTGTGCGGGGCTGGAGTGCGGCAGCACGTGCAGCCCGCGGGAGGCGAGGTGGATCGCGTTGAGCACGTCGCGCCCCTGGACGTCCTTGCCGAGGCAGGCGGTGGCGCCGAGCGCGAGCAGCTGGCTGCACTCGCCCGGGCTGGGGCGGTTGGCGAGCACGATGATCTGGGTCTTGGGATGGGCGGCGTGCAGCCGGCGCAGGTCGGCCGGGGTGCGCAGCGCGCCGAAGTTGAGGATCGTGACGCGCGGGGCGTGCTCGGCGATCAGGGCGTGGAGCTGGTCGAGGCCGACGTCTGCCGCGACGATCCGCAGGCTGCCGTCGGCGCCGATGAGGCTGCGCAGGCCCGCGCTGACGAGGTCCTCGAAGCGCGAGAGCAGGATCGTGATCGGGTCCGTGGCCTCCACCGGATGCTTATCGGCAGCGACCGCCGATCGCGCGAGGGTGAACCGCGCCTCCCCCGAAGATCACCCCCGGCGGGGTATGACGAGCGACCCCGGGTGCGCCACCATGGCAACTGCATCCGGGAGGTGCCGCAGCAGGGACCAGGGGTCGGGGGATCCAGGGGCCCAGGGGGCAGGGGAATCGTGCAGCGGTGGGTACGGACAAGAGGGCCCGGGGGGGCCCTCTTGCCCGTGCCTACGAGCGCCGGGCCAGGCGGCCCGCGGAGACGCCGTCGAGATCGACGTCGTCGAGCGTGCTGACCACGAGATCGGCATGCGCCGCGGCGAGCGGCGCCTCGTCGTCGTGGCGCGCGAGGCCGAGCGCGGCGAACTCTCCGGCCTTCGCGGCCTGTACGCCCGACACCGCGTCCTCGACGACGAACGCCGCCTGCGGATCGACGCCGAGCTCGCGCGCGGCGGCGAGGAAGATGTCCGGGTGCGGCTTGCCGTGCTCGAAGTGCCGGCCCGACGTGTCGGCGTCGAAGGCATCCAGCAGCGTGAGCCCGTCCGTGAGCCAGTCGTAGGAGAGGCCGTCCTCGGCCGCGAACGTGTCGAGGCGGATCTGGCGCAGGAAGAGCCCCGCGTTCTTCGACGACGAGGCCGCCGCGACCGCGATGCCGGCGTCCTTGACGGCGAGCAGGAAGCGCAGCGCGTCCGGATAGGCGGAGAAGCGCCCGGCCTCGATGAGCTCGACCACCATCGCCTGCTTGCGCTCGGCGTACGTGTTCACCCGGCTGGCGGCGTCGGGGACGTGGAAGTACTCCAGCGCGGCCAGCGCGCCGTCGTCGCGCGGCTTGCCGGAGAGCACCTGCTGGTAGACCTCGGGCGTGAAGGCCTCCGCAGACCAGGTGGTCTGGTCGCGGATGTCCGCCCACTCGCCCTCCATCAGCTCGCGGAAGACGTCGCGCCAGGCCGCCTCGTGCGGCGAGTCGACGAGCACGCCGTCGACGTCGAAGATCGCGCCCCGAAATCCCTGTGACGCCGTCATGCCGTCGCCTGTGCGTCGACGGGGGAGGACTCGGCGAGCGTGAACGTGCAGCGCTGGCCGGCGCCGATCTCGCGGACGTCGTCGCCGATCCCGACCCGGATCGCGCGGCTGCGGCCGCCGGTGATGACGACGGTCAGCTCGCGGTCGCGGACCGTCACGCGGATCGGCGTCCCGTGCACCTGCATGGGAAACGAGAGCCCGTCGAGGCGGTCGCTGAGCGTCGGCGCGAAGTACAGCACGCCGTCGCGGATCTGGGCTCCGGTGTAGGCGCGCTGGATGAGGTCCAGCGTACCGGCCATCACGCCGAGGTGGATGCCCTCCTTGGTCGTGCCGCCCTGCACGTCGCCGACGTCGCTCTCGAGCGCGACGAGGAAGCGCTCCCACGAGCGCTCGGGGTCGATGCGGGCCAGCACGCCGGCGTGCGCGATGTAGCTCAGCGTCGAGCCGTGCGAGGTGCGCCGGTCGTAGTAGTCGATGTTGCGCGCGGTGCTGTCTGGCCCCCACTCATAGCCGAGGCGCTCCAGCAGTCGCTCGATCTCCTGCTGCGAGAAGAGGAAGAACAGCAGCACCGTGTCGGCCTGCTTGCTGAGCTTGTAGCCATCGGGATCGTCGCCCTCGGCGCGCAGGATCCGGTCCAGGCGCTGGATGTTCTGGTGGCGCTCGCGGTAGCCGTCCCAGTCGAGCTCCTCGAGCTCGTGATAGCCCTCGAACTGGCTGATGATCCCGTCGCCATGAAACGGGACGTACATCTTGCGGCTCATCTCGCGCCAGCGGGCGATCTCGTCGTCGCCCAAGCCGATCTTCGCGCGCAGGGTGTCGCGCCGGCGCTCGGTCAGCAGGTCGAGCACGATGTCGGCCTTCTCGCAGATCCAGGCCACCATGATGTTCGTGTAGGCGTTGTTGCGCAGGCCGCTCTCCGACGCTCCCGGGTACTTCTCGTGAAACTCGTCCGGGCCCATGACGCCGTGGATCTCGTAGCGGTCGCGCTCGGGCTCGTAGTGGGCGATCGAGCCCCAGAAGCGCGCGATCTCCAGCATCATCTCGGCGCCGTGATCGCGCAGGAAGTCCAGGTCGTCGGTGGCCTCGTGGTAGTGCCAGACGTTGTAGAAGATCGCGGCGTTGACGTGGCGCTGGCGGTGGCTGAGGTCGGGGTCCCACTGGCCCGACAGCGGGTTGAGGTGGACGATCTGTGTCTCCTCCTTGCCGTCGCTGCCGCTCTGCCACGGGAACATCGCGCCCGCGAAGCCGGCCTCGCGAGC
>JAXDFS010000067.1:0-5378 GCA_034665465.1 Solirubrobacteraceae bacterium | reverse complement strand
GCGTTCGGCGGCTTGCCCGGCTCGACGACGAGCTCGACGTACCGGAGTTCACGGTGGGCTACCACGTGCGAGCAAGGAAGCCCGCCTAGCGCCGTGCGCGTCCTGCTCAGCTACAGCCGCCGGCACTTCGACCCGGCTCTGGCGCCGACCGAACAGCCGTTCTGGGGAACGTCCGCGAACATCATCGCGCGGACGCTGTACGGGCTGCTCAGCGAGATCGGCGAAGTCACCTACATCGACCCGAGCGAGCTCGAAGCGGTACGCGGCGGCTCCTATGACGTGCTTGTCGGAATAGCGCGCGGCTTTGCCGAGGTCGCCACCGCATCCGGTGCGCGCCGGCGGATCCTCGTCGCCGTCAACGTCCATCCGGCGGAGCGCAACCGCCGGCTGCTCGAGTTCGTGGAGCGGGAGGGTCTCCAGGCTGCCTGCATCGCGCCCGATGGGTTGGTGGACGTCGCTGCGGCGCAGGCCGCCATCGCCACCTCGACGAACATCCTCTGCTTCGGCAACGTCGCGACGTTCAACACGTATGTGCGTGCGGGCGTCCCGCCGTCGAAGCTGCGCGTGCTGAACTACGCGACGGCCCCGACCGCGAGCCGTGACGTGCGAGTCCGCCCTGACGGTCCTGTGCGCTTCGTCCACGTGGCGTCCGAGGTCGGTCTGCGCAAGGGCTTCGACGTGGTCGTCGACGTCTTCGGCGCGCCCGAACTCGAGGGCGTCGACTTCGAGCTGCACATCGTCGGCGCACCGCAGGGCGCGCGGTATGAGCGCCAGCTGGCGGCATGCGTCGCCGCCGGCCGTGGGCGCGTGCACGATCACGGCTGGCTCGACGCGTCGAGCCCGGAGTACGCGGCGGTCCTCGACCGCGCGGACTTCCTCTACTTCCCGTCGCTGGAGGAGGGCCAGGCCGGCACCGCGCTTGATGTCATCGCCCGCGGGGCGGTGCCGATCGTTAGCGCGCAGACCGGGATCGACTTCGCTCCGTTGGGGTTCTGCGAGACGGCGATCGGCGTGGCGGCGAACGTCGATCTCGTCAAGCGCGCGTGCGCGCTCTCGGGGGCAGAGCTGCACCGGCTGCGGGAACAGACGCTCGCCTACCACGAGGAGCTGCACGCCGGTTGGGCGGAGCCCCTCGCCGACGCGTTGCGCGACGCCGTCGCCGGCCCCGGCTGGCCGCGGATGAGCGTGATCGTGCCCCTGTTCAACAAGGAGCGCACGGCCCGTCGCCTGCTCGATCTGCTCGACCGTGCGATGTCGCAGTACCCCGACTGCGAGCTGCACATCATCCTCGACGGATGCACGGACACCACGCGCGAGCGCGTCGAGCAGTTCCTCGCGACGCCCCGCTCCTATCCGGTGCGCGTGGACGAGACGCCCGACATCTTCGAGATCAAGACCAACAACATCGGGCTACGCGCGGCAACCGGCCGCTACGGGGTCATCGTCCAGGACGACAACTTCATCTACGACGAGACCTTCCTCTTCGAGGCGGCGACGTTCCTGGAGAAGGACCGCACCGCCGTCGTGCTCGGTGGCCTTGCCGGAGTGAACTTCTATCCGCGTGGCACGGTCGGCCTCGAGGGTCCCGGCCAGATCGCGATGACCGCGGACGAGGTCTACTGGCGCCAGGACGCGAACACCGATCCAGAGCTCGTCGATCACGTCTTCGAGGTCGATGCCTGCATGCGCGGTCCGCTCATCCTCCGCAAGAGCTTCCTCGAGCAGTACGGCTACCTCGACGAGGTCTACGCGCCGCTGTACCAGGACGACATGGACCTCTGCCTGCGTGCCCGCGACCGCGGCTACAAGGTCTACTGCGTGCTGATGGATGTCGACAACGACTCGGGCACGATGGGCACGTATGACCCCGAGCGGTGGGAGCGGATGGTCGCGATCATGAAGCGCAACAGCGACATGCTCTACTCGCGGTGGACGCCGTCGACCGACAAGAGCGGCTACCTGCGGCTCCGGCGGGTTCGCATCAGCGAGGCTGCAGGCGCCGCGGATCGCAGCGTGCGCCTGCGTCACCAGGCCCGGCGCCGGTACATCGCGGCGCGGCGCAGCTGGCTGCACATCGGGCATGTCACCCATCGCATCGCCGCGATGCGCCGGCGCCTGCAGGAGCACCGCGCGTCGTGACGCGCCTGCGGCGCTTCCTGCGCCTCCTCCTCGACACGGTCGGCTGGCGCACGCTGTGGCTCGCCGGGCTCATCTACCGCTCGCCTGAAGAGCAGGAGATCCGGCGGCGCGAGGCCCAGCAAGCCGAGTGGTACGCGATCGACGGCGACCGGACGCTGCGCGTCGTCTACCCGCTCGACAGCGGCGCCGTCGTCGTCGACGCCGGCGCCTACCATGGAGACTGGGCGGCGGTGATGATCGCCCGGTACGCGTGCCGGACCGAGGTCTTCGAGCCGGTCGGCTCGTTCGTCGAGGTGCTCCAGCGCCGGTTCGCCGCAAACCCGCTGGTCACGGTCCACCCCTATGGCCTCGGCGCTCGCGACGAGACGGTGGAACTGCACGTCGAGCGCGGCGCGTCGTCGGCGGTGCTGCGCCCGACCGGCTCGGCAGTCGAGCGCGGTGTGCTGCGCGACGCCGCCGCTTGGATGGCCGCCTCGCCGGCAATCGACCTCATGAAGGTCAACATCGAGGGCGGCGAGTACGACCTCCTCGAGCGGATCCTCGAGGAGGGGCTGATGCGGCGCATCCGCTTTCTGCAGGTCCAGTTCCACGACGGCCTTCCGGACGCCGAGCCGCGCATGCGCCGCATCCAGGCACAGCTTCAGAGGACGCATACGCTGTCCTGGCGCTACGAGTGGGTCTGGGAGAGCTGGGAGCGGCGGGCGTAGCCGGCGCCTCTACGGGCCACGCAGGCGCCCGGCCAGGAAGGCGGGGGCGACGAGCGCCCTGAACGCATGATCGCGCCAGGTGAACGCCGGGCGGGGCAGCGGCTCCAGCCCTTCCTCCGGCCACAGGCCGACCTCCCGTCCGGCGGTGAACGCTCGTCTGAGCATGAACGGCCACGTCGTGCGATCGCGACCGATGTGGTGGCGCACGACGGCGCCGGACGCATACCAGCAGCGCCACCCCGCGCGGCCTGCGTCGACCGCCACCTGGACCTCCTCGTGGGCGATCTCGACCCCCGGACGGCGTCCGAGCGCCTCGTCGAACGGAGCGTCGCCCACGCGCTCGCGGTCGAGCGCGTAGCTCGTGCCCATGACGCGCGGGGCCAGCCGGGGCTCGTCGCCGAGGTCGAACATGCTGATCCAGTCGCGCGCGGTGACCGAGTCGATCAGCGGCGGCGGGCGGCGCGGCCACGCGGGCAGGACCCGCGCACCGACGATCGCGACGTCCGGCTGGTCGAAGCCGGCGCGCATCGCGTCGTGCCAGCCGGGCTCCGGCACGGCGTCGGAGTCCAGGAACAGGACGTAGCGCGTGCTCGCGCGCCGCACGAGCTCGTTGCGCGAGTGCGACACCCCGCGCGAATCGCGCAGGCGCACGACCTCCACCCCGCCGGTCGACGCGGCGGCGTCGGCGACGATGTCGCTGCGCGACATGTCGACGACCAGGACCGGGAGCCGCGTCTGCTCGGTGGCGGCGGCGAAGACGCGTCGCAGCAGGGCGGGGTCGCCCTCGAATGTCGGGATCGCTATCGAGATGTCGGCGCTCACGTCGACCGGTGACACCCCACGTGCCCATGATATGTCCACGACCAACGCGCCAACGCGGCAACCCCGGCGCTCCGTCGTGCGTCACGCGACGAGCGCATAGGCCTCGACGTGCCGCCTCGCGGTGGCCTCCCACGTGAATCCCGCGGCGCGCCGCGGGCCGGCCTCGCGGAGCCGCGCCCGCAGCGTCTCGTCGCTCGTCACCCGCCGCATCGCCTCAGTCATCGCCTCGCCGTCCTCCGGATCGAAGAGCAGCGCGGCGTCGCCGCAGACCTCGGCGAGCGCGCCGCGATCGGACGCCGCGACCGGCACACCGCAGGCCATCGCCTCCAGTGGCGGCAGCCCGAAACCCTCGAACAGGCTGGGGAAGACCACAGCCGTCGCGCCGCGATACAGGCCCGCGAGGTCGTCCTGCGCCACGTGGCCGAGATGGCGCACGCGCTCGTGGCCGGCCAGCATCTGCACGCGCCCGTAGGTCTGGCCGGTGAGGACGAGCCACAGCTTGCGGTCCTCCAGCGCGGCGAACGCTTCGAGCAGCCGCGCGTGGTTCTTGTGCGGCCACATGTTCGCCGGATACAGCACGTAGCGCGCGGGCAGCCCGAGGCTCCTCGCGGGACCGGAGCCGTCCACCCAGAAGCATGCGTGGTCGACTCCGAGGGGGATCGATCGCACGCGGTCGGGGGCCACGCCGAGGCGCTCGACGATCCCCGCTCGCGCATGCTCGGAGATCGTCAGGACGAGGTCGGCTTCGCGAGCGGCCGCGTCGTAGGCCCACGCGCGCAGGCGCCGCTCCAGCGGGGAGAACAGGTGCGGCAGCTCGTGGTGCTGGACGTCGAGCAGCGACACGACCCGCGGCGTGCCGCGTATGCGCGGCACCGGCACGGTGACCGGATAGTGGACGAGGTCGAACTCGCGTCCGTCGAGCACCGGCAGCACGCGACCGGCGTTCATCGCCGCAAAGCGGGTGACGCGGCGGTCGCCCGGGCGATAGGCGCGCACGCGGCGCAGCGTCACCGGGCCGCGGGCGTAGCCGGCGTATGGCGCCATGACATGGCGGTTGGCGAAAACCGTCACCCGCTGCGGCCCACGACCGTCCGCGAACTCCCCCAACAGGCCGCGGACATTGCTCTCCGAGCCGCCGACCCGGCCGGGAAACAGCGTCAGCAGGCTGAGGGCGACATGCACGCGCACACCCTATGGCGGTGGAGCGACCCAGTATCCTCCGCGCACGCAGCGCAACTTCGCATGCCGCCGGGCGTCCTAAGCTCGGAACCCGTTGCCCCCCGCGCGAACAGCCCTCGCCGTCGTCCCGGCGTACAACGAAGCCGCCACGATCACAGGCGTGGTCTCCTCCCTGCGCCGCCATGCCCCCGACTTCGACGTGCTCGTCATCGACGACGGCTCGACCGACGAGACCTCGCAGCTCGCCCGCGCGGCGGGCGCGCGCGTCGTGCGCGCGCCGTTCAACCTCGGCATCGGCGGCGCTGTGCAGACCGGCTTCGTCTTCGCCCACGAGGGCGGCTACGAACTGATGGTCCAGGTCGACGGCGACGGCCAGCACGACCCGCAGGAGCTGGAGAAGCTGCTCGAGGCGATGGGTCCGGGCGTCGACATGGTGTGCGGCTCGCGCTTCCTGGTGAAGGGCGAGTACCTCGCGCCGGTCAGCCGCCGCGCCGGGATCCACGTCTTCGCATGGCTGCTGTCGCATTTCGT
>JAXDFS010000066.1:0-6829 GCA_034665465.1 Solirubrobacteraceae bacterium | reverse complement strand
ATCCGGAAAGACCTTCGTCGCCCCATAGATCGACTCCCCCACACCCAACGACGGATGCGGAATCTCCATCAGGCTCGCAACCTCCAAATCACTGAGCTTCGGCTCCACCGCCATACACGGCTCCTTTGGTCTGTGCGGACCGCAGCCCGCGAGCTTTGGCCTGCATGGTTCCCGCTGAGCGGTGACGCGCATATGGACCGGGCGTCCAAGGACGCGCGGCGCCTTGAGGACGAGCCGTACAGTCGCATCGGCGGTGCGCGAGCCATCCGTACGGCCAGGTCTGGCGGGCCGGGACGCCCCGGACGCTGCGCGGACTGCTAGAAGCTTGGCTGCATGGCTTCGCTTCTCGCCAGAGTCGCCGGCCGGCGGGCCAGGTGGATCATCGTCGCCGTCTGGCTGCTCGCCGTGGGCGGCGCGTCCGCGGCCCAGCTTCCGGCGAAGTTCGCCGACGGGCAGCAGAACGGGCCCGAGTCCTTCCTGCCCGGCGACGCGGAGTCGACGAAGGCCCTCGGATTCATCCAGGCGCTCAAGGGCGACCAGCAGCCGGTTGTCATCGTCTACCACCGCGCGCGCGGCCTGACCGACGCCGACCGCCGCGCGATCGCCCAGGACCGGCTGACGCTCAACACCTCCCGGATCACGCGGACGACCGGGTTCAAGCCGGCGCAGTTCTCCAAGGACGGCAGCGCCGCCCTGCTGCGCTCGCAGATCAGGCTCGACGTCAGGACGAAGGCCGAGCGACGCACGCTGTCGGATCAGATCGTCGACGCGGTCAAGGCCGTGCGCGACGTCGTGCGCAAACCGGCCTCGGGTCCAGAGGTCAAGGTCACCGGCGACGCGAGCTTCTCCGCGGACGCCATCAACGTCTTTCGCGACATCGACGCCCGGCTGCTCGGCGGCTCGATCCTGCTCGTGATCGTGCTGCTCGCACTGATCTACCGCAGTCCGTTCTTCCTCTGGATCCCGCTGGTCTCGGTCGGCCTGGCCGAGCAGGTCACGCGCTCGCTCGGCTACGGGATGACCGAGCTGGGCGTCACCGTCAACGGCGAGGCGGCGTCGATCCTGTCGATCCTCGTCCTCGGCGCGGGCACCGACTACGCGCTGCTGCTCGTCGCCCGCTACCGCGAGGAGCTGCGCCGCAACGAGGACCAGTACGAGGCGATGGCGCAGGCGCTGCGCACCGCGGGCCCGGCGATCCTGGCCTCCGGGACGACGGTCGTCGCGGCGCTGCTGTGCCTCATGCTCGCCAAGGTCAACGGGACCTCGGGCCTCGGGCCGGTCGGCGCTCTGGGGATCGTCGTGGCGGTGCTCTCGACGCTCACGCTGCTGCCCGCGCTGCTGCTGATCTTCGGCCGCCGGGCCTTCTGGCCGTCGATCCCGCGCGCCGGCGACGTGGGCGCCGACGAGACGCAGGGTCGCTGGCGCGCGATCGGCGACCTCGTCGCGCGCAGCCCGCGGCGCGTGGCAGGCGGCGTGGTGCTCCTGCTCGCGATCATGGCGCTCGGGCTGCTCAACTACGACGACGGCCTCACCAGGGGCGACCAGTTCCGCGACAGCGTCGAGGCCGTCTCGGGTCAGGATCTCCTCGACGCGTCGTTCCCGGGCGGGTCGCCGGCGCCCACGCAGGTCGTCGTGTCCAACCCCGAGATCGTGGGCGAGACGACGGTGATCAGCGCGCTGCGCAGCGTGCCCGGCGTGTCCTCGGTGGTCTTCGACAACCGCACGACGATCTTCGAGGCGGGCGGGCCGCCGTTCGGGATCCTGCTGCTCGAGGTCGTGCTCAAGCCCAAGCCGTTCTCAGACGAGGCGCTGGCGCTGATCCCCAAGATCCGCGCGTCGGCCGCCCGCAACGCCGGCACGAAGACGCTCGTCGGCGGCGGGACGGCGGTCGAGTACGACCTGCGCCAGGCGTCGATCCGCGACAACTACGTCGTGATGCCGCTGACGCTCCTGGTCGTGTTCCTCGTGCTCGTCGCGCTCCTGCGCTCGCTCGTCGCGCCGCTGCTGATCATGGGCACGGTCGTGCTGTCCTTCGCGGCCGCGCTGGGGGTCGGCGCGATCGTCTTCGACGTGATCTTCGGCTTCCCCGGCAGCGATCCGAGCGTGCCGCTGTACGCCTTCGTCTTCCTCGTCGCGCTCGCGATCGACTACAACATCTTCCTCATGGCACGGGTGCGCGAGGAGACGCGCGTCCACGGCACGGGCGAGGGGATGCTGCGCGGGCTGGCCGTCACCGGCGGCGTCATCACGTCGGCCGGAATCGTGCTGGCCGGGGTCTTCGTCGTGCTCGGGGTGCTGCCGCTGGTGTTCCTGACCGAGGTCGGCTTCATCGTCGCCTTCGGGGTGCTGCTGGACACGTTCATCGTGCGCTCGCTGCTCGTCCCCGCGCTGACGTTCGAGCTCGGGTCACGGATCTGGTGGCCGTCGGCGCTCGCGCAGGCGGGCGGGCCGCCGCGTCCGGCTCAGGCGGTCACAGCACCGGTAGGTAGCGATCCAGCTCCCACTGGCTGACCTGCACGCGGTAGTCCTCCCACTCGCGGCGCTTGATCTCGACGAAGCGGTTGAACGTGTGCTCGCCGAGCGCGCGCAGGACCAGCTCGGATTCGGCGGTGAGCTCGATCGCCTCGCCGAGCGTCTCGGGAAGCTGCTCGATCCCCAGCCGGCGACGGTCGTCGGGCGACAGGTGATAGAGGTTCTTCTCCATCGGCTCGGGCAGCTCGTAGCCCTTCTCGATGCCCTCCAGGCCCGCCTGCAACAGGGCCGCGAACGTCAGATAGGGGTTGCACGCCGGGTCCGGGCAGCGCAGCTCCATCCGGGTCGCATGCTCCTTGCCGGCGTGATAGAGCGGCACGCGCACGAGCGCGGAGCGGTTGCGCCGGCTCCAGGCGACGTAGACCGGCGCCTCGAACCCCGGCACCAGGCGCTTGTAGGAGTTCACCCACTGGGCGAAGATCGACGAGATCTCGCGGGCGTGCTTGAGCTGGCCGGCGATGAAGGCCTTGCCGACGTCCGACAGGAAGTAGGGGTCGTTCTCGTCGAAGAACGCGTTGGCGCCGTCGCGGAAGAGGCTCATGTGGGTGTGCATCCCCGAGCCGTTCTCGCCGTACAGCGGCTTGGGCATGAACGTCGCGTGCCAGCCGTACTTCATCGCGTATTCCTTGACCGTGATGCGATAGGTCATGCAGTCGTCGGCCATGCTCAGCGCGTCGCCGTGGCGCATGTCGATCTCGTGCTGGCTGGGACCGACCTCGTGGTGCGTGTTGGCGACGTGGATGCCGAGCTGCTCGAGCGCGAGCACCGTCTCGCGGCGCACGTCGGAGCCGGCGTCGAGCGTCGTGAGGTCGAAGTAGCCGCCGCTGTCGAGGACCTCGGTGCCCTTGGAGTCGCGGAAGAGGTAGTACTCGAGCTCGGGGCCGACGTTGAAGATGTCGAAGCCCATCGTGTTCGCGCGCTGGATCGCGCGGCGCAGGACGTGGCGCGGATCGCCCTCGTAGGGCGTGCGCTCCGGCGTCAGCACGTCGCAGAACAGCCGCCCGACGCCCTGCTCCTCCGGGCGCCACGGCAGCACCGCGAACGTCGACGGATCGGGCATCGCGAGCATGTCGGATTCCTCGATCGCGTTGAAGCCCGTGATCGAGGATCCGTCGAAGCCCATGCCGCCCTCGAAGGCGTCGTCGAGCTCCTCGCGGTTGATCGAGAACGACTTCAGCTGACCGAGGATGTCGGTGAACCAGAGGCGGATGAAGCGGATGTTGCGCTCAGCGACGAGCACCTTGACGTCGTCCGGCGTCTGTGGGCGGTCGGCGGGCATGGCCGGGGAGCCTAGTGGCCCGGATGCGCGTCTGGCGTGCTGCGCGCCGAAATTCTCGCCGCCGCCCGCGCGGGGCCTACGTGAGCCAGCGCCGCGCCCAGCACTCCAGCTCGTGCACGGCGGGTGCGAGCTCGCGGCCCATCTCGGTGAGCGCGTACTCCACGCGGACCGGCCGCCCTGGACGCACCGTGCGGCACACGACCCCGCGCGCCTCGAGCTCCTTCATCCGCTCCGACAGCAGGCGGTCCGACAGCTCGGGCACGGCCTCGGCGATCTCGCCGAAGCGCAGGATCTGGCGGTGGATGAGCACACCGACGATGGCGCCGGTCCAGCGCCGGCCGATGAGCTCGATCGCCTCGTGATAGTACGGACAGCAGGGCGGCCGGCCGGCCGCGGGACCGTCGGATGGCTGGCCCGGCGTGGCCCCCCGCCACGCCGGCTGCCGCCCATCCTCGGGTAGGGCCATCGGCCTACGCTGCCCGCAGCGTCCGCGTGTCCTCGACGGAGCCGTCCACCGGCACGTCGCCGGCGACGTTCACCATCGCCGTGAAGCGCTCGAGGGCGACGTAGGCGATCGCCTCGAGGATCTGCTCGTCCGACCAGCCGGCCTCGCGCGCCTCCTCGTGGAGGTGCATCGGCGGGCGGCCGGGGTTCTCGACGACGGCCTTCAGGTAGGTCAGGAGCGCCGCGGCCTTCTCGTCACGGGAGTCGAACTCGCGTGCGAGAGCGACCTCGTCGAGCGCGAGGCCCGCGTGGCGCGCCGAGCGGCTGTGCAGGGCGATGCCCGGCTGCGAGCCGTGGTACTCCGCGACGGCGAGCGAGATGCGCTCGAGCATCGGGACGTCGAGCGCGCCGCGCCGCAGCTCCGAACGGAAGCGGGCGTAGCCGCGCAGCGCGGCCGGGGACCCGGCCAGGGCGCCGAGGAAGTTCGGCAGCTGGCCGCCGGTCGCGAGGGCGCCGCGCAGGACGGGGACGGACCCCTCGGGAGCCGTCAGGTCGTCGTGGATCTGGAATCTGCTCATCGGTGTCTTCATGGGGGTGGCCTTCTGATGGGGCGATGGAAGTGGCGTCGTTCTGCGCCAGTGCTTTACTCGTGGCTTGTTGCTTACGCTAGGTAAGTGTAGGCCGGGGACGGAACCCACACAAGTGGCTCTGGCGGCTACTACGCGCGAGCCCGCGATTTCGGCTCACCGCGCTCTGCATGAATTCCAGGCTTCCCAGGCGGGCGTGCGCGCAATCGGCCCTCGCCGGCCGCGCGCGGGATCGCTTCGCATCGTGGCGCGCGAGCGCGCCGGAGGCTGCGGCGCCTTCGGCGTCGCCGGGTGGTTTTCTAGACGCCGGCGTGCGCCGTCATCACGGCGACGAGGATGAGCATGAGGCCCATCATCAGCGCCCACATCGCGAGCCGGTCCGGCCGCGGGCCGATGCGCTCGGCGGCGCGGCGCGGCGGGCGGCGGGTGCGATCGGCCTCGAGCGGCCGCGGGACCTCGGGGGCGGGCACGGTTCGACCCCGGATCTCGATGGTGCGCCGGCCCGGCAAGCCGATGCCAGGGTCGCCGAAGCCCCCGCGTCGGGGGACGGACGGCCCATCGGCGCGGTGCGGCGCGTTCGCGGCGTCGGCGTGGTCGCGGCGGCGCGGTGGCGGGGGATCGGCCTCGAGGCGCCGGCGTGGCGCGGGCACGTCGACCTCGAGGCGCTGGCGACTCGCGGGCACGTCGACCTCGCGGCGCTGGCGACTCGCGAGGGCGGGCGCAGGAGCGACCTCGGCCTCGACCACGCGGCGCTCACGACCGGCGCGGCGCGCCGCCAGGTCGGCCTTGTCGGCGCGGCGACGTGCCTCGTCGGTGCGCTCGGCAGCGTCGCGAAGGTGCTGGACATCTGCCCACCAGGCGCTGGTCCCCGTCTGTGACATGCGTATGTGGTCCTCTTTCTGTGGAGGCCTACGGGGTTAGCTGACGGGCTCGCGCTGAAAGAGCTGCGCTACGCCCGCACCTTCCGGACGATTCGCCCCTGCGTTTGGGTCCCCCGCTCCCGAGGCCTGCGCCTCGGAACTCGGCATTCGACGGCGCCATCGTAACACCGATCGATTTCCCTGCATATGCGCAGTGTTATGGATAGCGCGGACGGAATCGCCGCAGTTTGCGAGGTCGCGTCAGGGAGTCCGGCGCGAAAGCCCCGCGGCGACCGTTCGGCTAGTGGACGTGTCCACTAGCGGCCGGCGACGTCTTCGATGTACTTCGCGACGTCGCGAGCGTCCGTGCCGTCCAGCAGCTGGGCGGGCATCTGCCCGTTGCCCCGCGCGCGCCCCTGCTTGATGGCATCGAGCGTCAGGCCCGACGTGGGCGCCAGCGCGTCGAGATCCGGGCCGACCTTGCCAACGGCGTTGGCGTCCTTGAGCGTGTGGCAGGTCGCGCACTTCGCGCTGAAGAGCTCGCGCCCGTGCGCTTGCGCGGTCGTGAGCTCGCCGCCGCCCGGGCCGGCCTTGGCCTGGCCGCCGAGCAGCACGAGGGCCGGCACCGCGAGGCCGAACAGCGCGATCACGCCGGCGACCGCGAACTCGCCAACATGCAGCGGACGCCGCCGCCCGCGCTCCAGCGTGTCGCGCATGCCGCGTGGCCCGCCGCGCATCGCGAGGAGCACCACGCCGAGGCCGAGCACGATGAAGAAGCCCATGAAGATCGCTGCTGCCATGCGGCGCGCAATCTACTTCACGAAACGGTCGGGCGGGCTCCTGGCCGGCTTCACCGCGACCGCCCGGCTCCGAAGTTCATGACCGGCGGCGCAACCGCCCGGAAGTCATCGGTGCCAGTGGCGGCGAGCTCCTGGGACTGGCGGGCGAGCTCGATCGCGTCGAGCAGCGAGAAGTCCTTGACCTGCGCGCTGACCCGCTCGCCGACGTCCAGCGGCGTCACGGCCCGCGCCACGATGTTGATCGCCCCGCCCGCCGAGGGGTGGCGCTCGAGCCGGCCTTCGACGATGACGAGCGGCTCTGTGCGCACCGTGAGGCGATCGCGCTCG
>JAXDFS010000065.1:0-10451 GCA_034665465.1 Solirubrobacteraceae bacterium | reverse complement strand
CGTGCCGCTCTTCGTGATCTTGAACTTGCGCGTGCTGGCGGACGTCGACTCGACGCTGTAAGCGGTCGGGTCGGTCGCCGGGGACGGGAGGACCACGACGCTCGACGCAAGCGGCGACTCGGTGTCCGGGCACGAGGACGGGCTGTTGGTGAAGCAGGACTCCATCTGCGACACGGCGTTGCGCGCGTCGGACTTGGCGGACGAGTCCTGTGCCTTGCCGCGCTGGCCGAGGAAGGTGGGCAGTGCGATCGCGGCGAGGATGCCGATGATCAGGATGACGACAAGAAGCTCGATCAGCGTGAAGCCTGATTCGTCCTGGGCGCGGTTGCGCAGGTTCTGCAGCATTGGAATCCCTCCAAGGATCCGGATGACATGACCGTGCAGGCCTGGCGCTTGCGCCGCGGAACTTGGCTGGTGCACATGCCGCTCATCGGTCTGGCGCGGCCCGCCTCGGAGGATCGGCCGTTCTTCTGGACGCCTGTTGGATGCCTGGCTACGCGACGGCGGCGGCCGCGATGCGCGCGGCCTGGGCGTCGTGCCCCGGGATCTGGGTCCCCGTGCCGTCACACCACGGGCAGTCGACCGTCGCCGGCGTGCCCCCGAGCTGGGACAGCACCCGCCCAGTTCCCCTGCAGGGAGGGCATTTAATGGGCTCGGAGGCCTCGGGCTCTGCGGCGGTCGCCATTGCGTGCGCCACGCTAGCAGCGCCCGGACGGCGGCAGTTGCAGGATCCTGCAACGAGCCTGCGGAGCTCTGCAGCCCACCCGTGCTAGAAGTCCCTGAACGCCCGCTGGACTTGCGACAATCCGATCGGCACAATGCGTACATGCCGGAGGGTAAGGATGCCAACGGAGACCCGCGCTCGTCCGCGAGCGCGTGACCGCATGAATACGAGCTCTCGGCGGCGATCGCTGCTTGAGATGACCGCGTGCGCCACACTGGTCGCCGCGCTCGCCGTGCAGCCCGCACTCGGGCACGACGGCAAGGGCAAGGGCAGGGACGACGGCGATCGTCACGGGCCGCCCGCCGCGCAGGCGCAGGCACCCGCCGCCGCGCCGGCACCCACACCCGCCGCCGCCCCCGCGAGGACCGCGCCGAGCCGCAATGCCCGCGGCACGTCCGGTGGCCGCCGCAGCACGCGTCAGGCGCCGGCCCCCGCCCCAGGCGCGGCCGCTCCCGCTCCCGCTCCCGCGCCGGCGCCCGCCCCCGCGCCAGATCCTGCGCCGAACCCCGGCCCGCCCACCGCCCAGCCCGAGGACGGCGCCAACGGCGCGCCGCCGCCGACGACCCCGGACCCCGCACCGACTCCGCCGCCGCCGCCGGCCGACAACCCCGGCACGCCGCCGCCCCCGCCCGTCACGGGTCCGGTCACCGACCCCGGGCGCACCCCGCCCCCGCCCGAGAACCTCACCGCGACGCCGCCCCCGACGCCGCCCAACGCCGTCGGCGCCGCCGACCGCGAGGGCATCGTCGCCGCGGCCCCGGCCGTGACCTCCCAGCCGGCCGCGACCGTGGCCGACGCAGCGCAGCTCGCGCCCGTCGCGGCCGACGCCCCGACTGCTGCGCTCGCCGCCCCCGGAGCCGCGACCCCGGCAGCCGGCGCCCCCACCTCCACCTCCGGTCGCAGTCAGCTGGTGCCGACGCTGCGCAGCCCCGCAGGCGCCGGAGCCCCGCAGGCGGGCGCCAACCCGGCCACCGGCCCGCTCGGCGCCGCGACCAGCACCATCACGGGCGGCACAGCCTCGGCCACCTCGCTCATCCAGCCGCTTCGCACCCCCGCCACCAGGGCGATCGAGAGCATCGGCGTCCGCGAGACCAACGGCCTGGTGACGTCGCGGCCGCGCAACCCCTCCGCGGGCAACGTCCCCGAGCTCGGCCCCGCCCAGAGGGTCGGCAACACGCTGAGCCGGGTGGTCAACCACATCCCGACCGCGATGTGGATCGCGCTCGCCGCACTCGGCGGCCTGGTCCTCCTGCTCGGCGCGCACTCGCTCCTGGCGGCCGCCCGCACCAAGCGCCTGGAGCGCCAGCGCGAGCGTCTGCTCGAGGACATCGGCCTGCTGCAGCAGGCCCTGCTGCCCGCCGTCCCCGCGCGCATGGGCGCGCTGCTGACGACGGTCGCCTACCGCCCGGCCGACGGCCCCGCCGCCGGCGGCGACTTCTACGACGCCTTCCCGCTGCCCGACGGCAAGGTCGCCCTGCTGCTCGGCGACGTCTCCGGCCACGGCCGACAGGCATTGGCGAAGACGACGCTCGTGCGCTTCACGGTCCGCGCGCACCTCGAGGCCGGCATGTCCCCGCGCGAGGCGATCTCGATCGCCGGCCGCTCGCTGGACGGCCGCTTGGCCGACGACTTCGCCACCGTCCTGGCCGCGGTCCACGATCCCGCGACGGGCACGCTGACCTACTCCAGCGCCGGCCATCCGCCGCCGCTCGTCCTCGGGCCCTCCGCGCACGCGCCGGTCACCGCGTCCTCCGCCCCGCCGATCGGCGTCGGCTTCCCCACGGGCCAGCGTCAGACGATGGTGCCGATGCCCGAGGGCACGACCGTCGCCGTCTACTCCGACGGCCTGCTCGAGGCGCGCATGGCGGGCGAGCCCCTCGGCGCCGAGCGGCTGGCCGAGTGGCTGACCGAGCTCGGCCCGGAGGCGACCGCCAAGCAGCTGCTCGACCTCGTCGTCCAGCGCGCCGACCGCGTGCCCGACGACCTCGCCGCCGTGGTCCTGCACGCCGCCCCCGGCGCGACGGCGCCGGCCGCCCGCGTCGAACAGCTCAAGCTCGACGTGCTCGACACCGACGGCCCCGATCTCGACGGCTTCTTGACCGCCGCCGGCGTGTCGGCCGGCGAGCGCGCGATCGCCGGCCGCAAGGTCAGCGAGCAGCTCGCGGTCACCGGCGGCGTCATCGTCGAGGTCCGCACCGGCGAGCACCCCACGGTCAGCGTGTACGCGATCGGGGACCGCGCCGCAGCGACGCGCCAGAGCGCCCCGGCGCGCTGACGACGATCCCTACCGCCGGCCGCTACGCCCCGTCGCCGACGGGTGCGCTGCATCTCGGCAACCTCCGCACCGCGCTGCTGGCCTGGCTCTTCGCGCGCTCGCGGGGCGCGTCGTTTCTGATGCGGGTCGACGACCTCGACGCCGGCCGATCGCGTCCAGGACTCGCCGCAGGGCAGCTCGCCGATCTTGCCGCCCTCGGGCTGGACTGGGACGGCCCGGTCGTGCGCCAGTCCGAGCGCGCGCAGCTCTACGACGACGCGATCGCGCGCCTCGCCGAGGACGGCCTGCTGTACCCCTGCTACTGCACCCGCGCGGAGATCAGGCAGGCGGCGTCGGCGCCGCACGGCGCGCCGTCGGACGGCGCCTACCCGGGCACCTGTCGCGAGCTGACCGAGCGCCTGCGCGCCGAGCGTGCGCGCTCCGGCCGGCCCCCGGCGCTGCGCCTGCACGCCCGCGGCGCCCTCGTCTCGTTCACCGATCGGCTGCTCGGCGAGCAGCACGCGGTCGTCGACGATCTCGTCGTACGGCGCAACGACGGCGCTGCCGCATACAATCTTGCGGTGGTCGTCGACGACACAGCTCAGAAGATCGGGGAGATCGTGCGCGGAGCGGACCTGCTCGAGACGACGGGTCGCCAGCTGCACGTTCGCTCGCTGCTCGGCGGGCCGCCCGTCGTGCACGCGCACGTCCCGCTCGTGCTCGGTCCCGACGGGACCCGCCTGGCCAAGCGCCACGGCGCCGTGACGCTCGCCGATCGCGCCGCGGCGGGGCAGTCGCCGGTGCAGGTGCGCTCCGAGCTGGCGGCGTCGATTGGCCTGGCCGAGCCCGGCGAGCAGCCCGCGCTTGACGAGCTGCTGGCCCGCTTCGACCCGGACGCCCTCCCCCACGAGCCGACGGTGCTCGCCGCATGATCTCGACGATCGGCCCCTGGATCCTGATCGTGATCGTCGCGATCGCCGCCTTCGCCCTGAACCCCGGCATCACGGGGCTGGGCTACGCGCTGCTCGTCATCGTCGGCGGCTGCACGGTCTGGCTGTTTCGCGTGCTGTACCTCAACGAGCTCGATCGCAACGATCGCGGCGAGTAGACCCGGTCGCCTGAGGTCGCGCCGACCGTGAGCGACCTCGCCGGCAGCAGGGACATCGCCGAGCTGGCCGAGCAGGCGCGGGCCGCCGGGCGGCTCGGAATCGACACGGAGTTCATGGGCGAGGGGCGCTATCGCACGCTGCTGTGCCTCGTGCAGGTCGCAGTCGAGGTCGACGGCGACGTGCGCATCGAGGTCATCGACCCGCTCGACGGGTCCGTCGATCCGTCGCCGCTGGCCAGGGTCATCGCCGAGCCCGAGGTGGAGATCGTGATGCACGCCGGCCGTCAGGACGTCGCGCTGCTGCGCCGCGTCTGGGAGACCGACGTCACGAATCTCTTCGATACCCAGCTCGCCGCGGGCTTCGCCGGGATGCGCGCGCAGCTCGGCTACGAGGCGCTGGTGCACGAGCTGCTCGGCGTGCGCCTGAGCAAGAGCGCGAGCTTCACGCGCTGGGACGCCCGACCGCTGAGCACCGAGCAGATCGAGTACGCCCGCGACGACGTGCGCCAGATCCTGCAGGCCACCACCGCGCTGCAGCAGCGCCTCGCCGCGCGCGGGCGGCTGGACTGGGCGCGCGAGGAGTGCCTCGTGCTGGCCGCCGCCACCGACGAGCGCGATCCCGGCGTCATCTTCGCGCGCCTGCCGCGCGTGAACTCGCTGGACCCCAAGCTGCGCGCGGTCGCGCGCGAGCTCGTCGAGTGGCGCGAGGAGACCGCCCGCACACAGGACCGGCCGATCCCGGCGGTCCTCAGCGATGCCGCGCTGATCGAGGTCGCCAAGCGGCGGCCCGGCGCGATCGGCCAGCTCGAGCAGATCCGCGGCATCAACGAGGCGACGCTGCGCCGCCGCGGTAAGGCGATCATCGCCGCCGTCGAGCGCGGCCGCGAACGCCCGCCGATCCCGGTCGAGGGCTCGCGCCCGGCCCAGCCAAGCGCGCTCGACGCGCCCGTCATCTCGCTCGCCGAGGCGCTCGTGCGCACGCGCGCGCTGGAGGAGGAGCTCGCCTACGAGCTCATCGCCGCGCGCGCGGACCTGCAGGCGATCGTCCTGGCGATGCGCGACGGCTCACCGCAGCCCGACGTCCGCACCTTGCAGGGCTGGCGGCGCGAGGTCGTCGGCGACGAGCTGCTGGAGCTGCTCGACGGCCGCCGCTCGCTGACCGTCGGACCCGACCGCCACGTCGCGGTCGCCGAGACCTGATCCGTCGCTCGCGCCCGGCAAACGTCGCGCAGCTCAGGGGGTCCCGGACGTCAGCGTGCAGCTCGTGGCCGCGGTCGCGGTCGGGCCGAAGCTGAACGTCTCGACCGTCAGCGCGGGGCTGAGCGGGTTGACGGACCGCAGCTGGGCCTGCAGCCCGGTCGTCGTCGTGGTGTTGTTGCCGGCGAAGCGCAGCTGCGAGCTCCCGCCGCCGTTCGTGAACCTGTCGAGGGCGAGGTCGGAGACGCCGTTCTGGCCGATCCCGTCGAAGTCGTTGCTGCGCATGTCGACGCAGACGTTGGCCGAATCGGCTGCGACTCCGCCCGCGAAGGCGTACATGCCTTCGAACTGGTTCGCGGTGACGTCCGGCGTGCTGAACGTGTTGCCGGTCACCGTGTAGTCAGCGGTGCCGGTGCCGTCGTTGTCGGAGAGCTCGAGCGCGCGGTTGCCCCAGTTCTGGACGGTGTTGTTCGTGACCTCCATCCGCATGGCGCCGTCGCCGTGGGCCCAGCCCCAGATGCTCGTCCCGCTGTCGCTCAGCGCGTCGAGGGTGCCGGGCTGCGCGTCGTTGATCGTGTTGTTGATCACCTTGGCGTCGAGGCTGCCGCCGGCGGTCTGGTTCGCGAGCGTGTTGACGATGATCTCCGCGCCGGCGGCCGACTTGATGTGGTTGTTGGAGATCGTGACCTTGCCGACCGAGGCGCTGTCGGTGTTGATCGAGACCTGCGGGCGGCCGGAGACGGCGTTCGAGCTGCCGCCAGAGACGTTGTTGTTGTTGAACAGCACGGTCTGATGCGCGGTGTTCGACGAGTCGGTCTGCATCGAGAAGCCGGGGTCGGCGTTCAGCGAGAAGGTGCTGTTGGTGACGTTCGCGGTGAGCGTCGAGCTGCCCTCGCCGCGGAAGCGCAGGCCGGCGTTGAACTTCGCGTCCGAGAACGTCGACTGATCGACGGTCCAGGTCGCGGTGCCCGAACTGGTGTTGCGAATGTGGGCGTTGGAGTCGTTCGCGCCCGAGGCGGTCGTGCGGAGGATCGTGTCGGTGCCCGTGACGTTCAGCAGGTCGAACGCCCGGTCCTCCGTGCCGCCGGCGTGGCTGTCGCCGTTGTTGGTCAGCGTGCTGTCGGTGAAGTTGATGCCGTTGACGGTGTCCGCGTTCACGCCGTCGTCGTTGCCGCCGGTCACGTTCACGCCGTCGAAGCTCGCGCCGGCGCCGACGTTCGTCAGCGAGATGCCGGGGCCGGTCGAGTTCGCGATCGTGCCGCCGGACGGCGCGATGCTCGTGCCGGTCACCGCGAAGGCTCCGCTGGCGCCGGTGTTGCTCAGCCGGACGCCGTTGGTGGCGCCACTGGAGGAGGCCCGCTGCAGCGTGACGCCGGTGGACATCATGTTGGCGTTGGAGATGTTCACCGCACGGCCGCCGGCGGTCGAGTCGATGGTGTTGCCGCTGGCGCTGATCTGGACGTTGCCGTCGTTGCCGTCCACGCCGACAGCCTCGTAGCCCTTGCCGGTCGTCGTGTCGATGTCGAGGCCGCCGCCGGCGGAGACGAAGTTCGCCGTGCTGGCGTTGGGGAATGCGACGGTCATGGCGTCGCCGGCCCCGGTGTTGAGCGTCTTGTTGACGCCCGTGAAGATGACCGAGCCGCCGGTGCTGCCGGAGCTCGAGATGCCCCCGCCGGCGTCGCTCGAGTCGTTGATGTTGCCGGTCAGGCTGACCACGCCGCCGCTGCGGTTGCTGATGTCGGCCGTATTGCCGGCGCCGTTGTTGAAGATGCCCGGGTAGCTGATGGCGCCCGAGCCGCCGTTGAGGACGAACGCGGTGCCCGCGTAGCCCGTGAGCGTGCCGCTCGTGGCGCTGAAGGTGCCGGTGGTGAGACCGACGAGGTTGATGGCCTGGCTGGCGCTGTTGGTCGAGCTGACGGCGTCGAGCGGCAGCGATGGGTTCGTGGTGGCCGTGACGGTGAGCGCGGGACCGCCCGTGGCGTTGAGGTTCGCCGTGCCCGAAAGGGGGACGCTGATCGTTCCGGCGTTGGCGATGCTCAGCGCCGCAGTGGCGCCGGAGGTCGTCGTCAGGTCGAGGTCGGTGCCGCTGCCGTCGCCGAGCGTGGTGGTGCCGGTCGTGCCCGACAGGCTGACGGCGCCCGTGCCCGAGCCGGTCACCGTGATGTCGTCGAAGACGCTGCCCGCACCCATCGCCGTGCCCGTGGCGTCAAGGCCCTTGGCGCCGTTCGTCGTGATCGAGATCGTGCCCGCGGAGGCGAAGTTCACCGTGCCGGCGTTGTTCAGGCGCACGCCGATGTCGGCGCTGGTCGGAGCGGAGGCGGCGGCGTTGTCGACCGTGAGGTTCGAGACGTTGTACGTGCCGCTCGTGCCGTTGAGGTCGAGGCCGGGGGCGGTGCCGGCGGTGCCCGAGTCGATGACCTGGACGTCGTCGATCGTGCCGCTCGCGTCACCGGCGCCGCCGGAGATGCCGCCGCCGCCCCGCGGGTCGAGCCGCAGGCCCTGGAGCGTGTTGCCCGCGGCCAGGTTCACGACGTTCGCGGCCGTGGTGGTGATGGCCGGGCGCTTCGCGGGGTCAGCGGAGTTCAGGGTGTCGGAGCCGATGGTGAGCGTGCCGGCCTCGCCGATGAGCTTCTGGTTGAGCTTCAGGTCGATGCCGGCCGTCTGGCCGGCGGTGGTGCCGTCGCCTCTGTAGACGTAGATCGAGTTGCCGGTGCCGGAGGCGGCCTGCGCCTGCGCGAGCGTGTCGAAGGGCTTCTCGGAGGTGCCCTGGTTGCCCTGTGCGTCGTTGTTGTCGACGTAGTAGACACAGCCGGCGATCGCGATCGCGACGCGGCCCTGGTCGGTCCCGTTGGGCGAGGCGTTGTCCTGGATCGTGTAGTCGAAGAAGTCGCTCGTGTCCGTGCAGCTCGTGGACGCGGCGGGCTCGAACGTGAAGTCGCCGTCGGCCTGCAGCGTCACGCTGCCGCCGTCGTTCGTGGCGAACGTGCCCGGCTGAACGGTCAGCGTCGCGTTCTCCGGATCGGTGTCGCCGGCGATGATGTCGCCCGAGATCGTCTTGTGCGGGCGGTCGGTGCCCGGAGAGGTGTCCGTCGGGTCCGGGGTAGGAGGGGCGCCGTCGGCGGACTGGTTGACGACGAGCGTCGTGTTGGCGACCGCGCTGTTGGTCGCGTTGAAGGTCTCGTCGTCGGCGACCGGGGCGTCGTTGGTCGGTGTGACGCTGACCGTGCTGTGCGCGACCGTGGAGTCGAGCGCGCCGTCGTTGACCTTGATCGTCACGTCGCGGTTGGTCGGGTCGGGCGTGTTGGAGGCGTTGTTGTACCTCGCCGACCGCATGACGGTCTGCAACTGCACGGCGGTCGCGCCGTTGCCGGTCAGCTGTAGCACGCCGGTCGAGGGGTTGTAGCCGCCGGTCGTGATCGGGCTGCCGCCCGGGATCGTCACCGACAGCGACTCGTTGACGCCATCCGGGTGGTTGGTGACCGCCAGCGTCGCGGAGCTCAGCGTGGCGTTGTCCGTGTCACTCACGGTGGCGCTCGCTCCGAGGTTGACCGGGCCCGAGCCGACCACCGTCGGGGACGAGTCCTCCACGAACGCCGCGTCGGAGTCGATCCCGCCGCCGCCGGCGTTCATGTCGACCACCGGCGGGTCGTTGATCACCATGACCGTGACGCTCACGACAGGGCTGTTCGAGTTGCCCGAGCCGTCGTTGACGACGAAGTTGACGGTCCGGTTCGTCGTCGTCGCATTCTGGCCGGCGTTGACGTACGCGATCGTGCGCAGCACCTGCTGGTAGTGCGCGACGGTGTCGCTGCCCGACAGGGACAGGACGCCGGTGGTCGAGTCGTAGGCCACCGGGGTGATCGAGGTGCCCGCGGTGTCGACCGACAGCGACTCGGCGCCGCCGTCCGGGTGGTTGGTCAGCGTCACGGTCGCGGACTGCAGGTTCGCATTGTCGGGGTCGGCCGCGATGGCATCCGGCGCGAGCGTCGTCGGCGGCTGATCCTCCAGGTATGCGGCCACCTCGTCGACGCCGGCGGCGCCGGCGTTGAGGTCGAGCGCCGGGAGGTCGTTCGCCGACGTGACGCTCAGCGTCGTGTCGGCGACAGGCGAATCCAGCGAGCCATCGCTGACCGTCCAGGCGATCGTCCGGTTGGTTGTGTCGGGCGTGTTGGACGTGTTGTCGTAGGCGACCGTCCGCAGCACGCTCTGATATTGGGCCTTGGTGTCGCTGCCGGTCAGCTGCAGGACGCCGGTGGCCGGGTCGTAGGCCGTCGCCGTGATCGCCGTGCCCGCCACGTCCGCGGCGAGTGACTCCGCCGCGCCGTCGGGGCGGTTGGTCAGCGTGATCGTCGCCGCGGCGAGGTTCGCGTTGTCGGCATCGGACGCGAGGGCCCCGGGGGCGAGCGCAACAGCGCCGGCGTCCTCGGTGAAGGCCACCGCGTCGTCGATCCCGCCGGCGCCCCCGTCCAGGTCGAGCTGCGGTGCCGCGTTCGCCGGCACGACGGTCACCGCCGCCGTCGCCGTATTGGAGTCCGCGTCACCGTCGTTGACGGCGAAGTCGATCGTCCGGCCAGCGGCGCTGGGCTGGGCCTTGGTGTTGTCGTAGCGCACGGTCTCGAGCACGGCGAGGTACTGGGCCCGGGTCGCGGTGCCCGTCAGCGACAGGGTTCCCGTGGCCTGCGTGTACTCGACCGTGATCGGGCTTGCGCCGGCATCGGCAGAGAGGCTCTCGGACGCGTCGCCGTCCGGGCGCGCGGCCAGCGTCGCGGTCGCGGACTCGATGTCCGTGTCGTCGATGTCGGTCAGGGTCGCGCTCGGATCGACGAGCAGCACACCGGCTCCCGTGTGCGGGACGCTCTCGTCGAACGTCGCGCTCGAGCCCGTCCCCGGCTGGGCCCCGTCGAGGTCCAGCTCGGGCGCGTCGTCGACACAGGTCACCGTCATCGACACCGTCGCCGTCGAGACACCGGGCGTCAGGGTGTACGTGAACGTGTCCGGCGCACCGCCGGGCGAGGAGTTGCAGGAGTCGGCGTTGGGCGCGTAGCTCAGGCCGGTGCCACCGCCGGTGACGGCGACCGTTCCGTTGGCCGGCTGCGTCACCGAGGCGACCGACTTCGGGCCGGCGTCGACGTCCGTGTCGTTGGCGAGCACGGTCACGGCGCTCGCGC
>JAXDFS010000064.1:0-7664 GCA_034665465.1 Solirubrobacteraceae bacterium | reverse complement strand
GCCGCGACGACGACGAGGGTGTAGCGCAGGAACGGCTCGGACTCGATCACCGGGGTCTCCTCGCGGCGCACCCGCGGCCCCAGCGCGGCCTCGACGTGCCCGTCGGCGAGCAGGCCCGCGAACTCGTGGGCACGGACGATCCTCAGCACGACGTCGATGCCCGGATGGCGGCGGCGGAAGGCGTCGAGCAGCTGCTCGGCCGCGAGCTCGGCGAAGCTCGAGGTCACGGCGACGCGCAGCGTCGACTCCGGCCCGCGCGACTCGCGCACCGCCACGCGCGCGTCGTCGGCGAGCAGCAGGATCTCGGCCGCGGCCGTCGCCAGGCGCCGCCCGCCGGGCGTCAGCTCGATCGCGCCGCCGCTGCGCACGTAGAGGTCGTCGCCGAGCTCGCGCCGCAGCGCTCCGACCGCGCCGGATACCGCGGGTTCGGAGACCTCGAGCGCACGGGCGGCCGCCTTGACGGAGCCGAGTCGGGCGACGGTCAGGAAGGAGCGCAGCTGCGATAAGGTCAATTAAGCGATCGCTTCATGCGGTTGACCACGCGATCGTAGCGTGCATAGGATCGTCCGTCGGTCCACTCTCGGAAGGAGCGTCACACCTTGGCAATGCAGACCCCTGCACCGGTTGAGTATTCGCGCGCAACCAGTGTCGATGACGCCATCACACAGATGGCGAACCTCAACGGCGAGGCACGTTTTCTCGCCGGCGGCCACAGCCTCATCCCGATGATGAAGCTGCGCCTCGCCAACCCCGGCCACCTCATCGACATCAACCCGCTCGAGCCGGAGCTCAACTACATCCGCCAGGAAGGCGACGAGATCCGCATCGGCGCGATGACGCGCCACGTCGACATGCTCGAGAGCGAGCTGCTCGGCCGCCACTTCCCGATCTTCCACGAGGCCGAGCACGTGCTCGCCGATCCGGTCGTCCGCAACCGCGGCACGATGGGCGGCTCTGTCTGCCAGGCCGACCCCGCCGAGGACCTGTCCGGCGTCGTGACCTGCCTCAAGGGCCAGGCCGTCCTGCGTGGTCCCGGTGGCGCCGAGCGCGTCGTCGGCATGGAGGAGTTCCACATCGGCCCGTACATGACCGCCGTTCAGCCGACCGAGCTGCTGATCGAGGTTCGCTTCAAGCTCAAGCCGGGCGGCGGAAGCGCACACGAGAAGGTCGAGCGTCGCGCGGGCGACTTCGCGATCGTCGCGGCGTCCGCAGCGCTCTGGGTCCAGAACGGCACGATCACCGATGCCGGCCTCGCCTGCAGCGCCGTCGGACCGACGACGATGCACATCGAGCGCGCCGAGCAGCTGCTGATCGGCAAGGCACCCTCCGAGGACCTGTTCGCCCAGGCGGGCGCGATGGCCTCGCAGGACTGCTCGCCCAGCGCCGACGGTCGCGGGCCGGTCGACTACAAGCGCCACGTTGCCGGCGTCCTCAGCAAGCGTGCCCTCAGCCGCGCCGCCCAGCGCGCAGGGCGATAGGAGAACCTCACCCGATGCAAGTTTCCATGTCGATCAACGGCCAGGCGCAGTCGCATGACGTCGAGCCGCGCATGCTGCTCGTGCACTACATCCGCGAGATGGCCGAGCTCCACGGAACCCACTGGGGTTGCGACACGTCCAACTGCGGCATCTGCGTCGTGCTCATGGACGGCGAGCCGATCAAGTCCTGCACAACGCTGGCGGCTCAGGCGGAAGGCCATGAGGTCATGACGGTCGAGGGCTTGGCGAAAGCCGATGGCACGCTTGATCCGATCCAGCAGGGCTTCTACGAGGAGCATGGCCTGCAGTGCGGCTTCTGCACGCCGGGGATGATGGTCACGGGCCGGGCGCTCATCGACAAGCATCCGAACCCGACCCAAATGACCGACCACGAGATCCGTGAGGCGATCTCTGGTGGCCTGTGCCGCTGCACTGGCTACAACAACATCATCAAGGCAATCCGCTGGGCGGCCGCGCACGAGGCCCAAGCTGCGGGGAGGAGCTGAGCATGGCAACGGTTGAAACTTGGCCGGGAAAGCACCCCGACTGGCTGAAGCACGCCAACGGGGAGGCGTTCGGGCAGGTGAAGGACGCCCCGATCGGCCACGGCAACATGAAGCGCAAGGAGGATGCGCGCTTCATCCGCGGCCTGGGCAACTACCTCGACGACGTACGCCTTCCAGGCATGGTTCACGGCGCGCTGCTGCGCAGCCCGTACGCCCATGCGCGGATCGTCTCGATCGACACGTCCGCGGCGCTGGCGCACCCGAAGGTCGCCGCCGTCGTCATCGCGAAGGACCTCGAGACGCTCGGCCTCGCGTGGATGCCGACGATCTCCTACGACACGCAGGCCGTGCTCGCGGGCGACAAGGTCCGCTTCCACCTCCAAGAGGTCGCGTTCGTCATCGCCACCGACGCCTACGCCGCGCAGGACGCGCTGCAGCTCATCGACGTGGAGTACGACGTGCTGCCGGCGATCGTCAACGCCCGCAAGGCGCTGGATCCGGACGCGCCGCTCATCCGTGACGACAAGGTCGGTCAGACCGACAACCTCGCGTCGCCCGAGTGGGAGGCCGGCGACAAGATGAACTGCGACCGGGTGTTCGGCGAGGCTGACACGGTCGCCGTCCGCGAGCTGCTCTACCCGCGCTGTCATCCGTCGCCGATGGAGACGTGCGGGATGGTCGCCGACATGAACCCGGCGACGGGCCAGCTGAACATCTACAACGGCAACCAGGCACCGCACGCGCACCGCACTGTGTACGCGCAGGTGGCGGGCCTGCCGGAGCAGAACATCCGCATCCTGTGCAACGACATCGGCGGCGGGTTCGGCAACAAGGTGCCGGTCTATCCTGGGTATGTGTGCGCGATCGCGGGCTCGATCGTGGCCGGCGCGCCGGTCAAGTGGATCGAGGACCGCTCGGAGAACCTCGTTACGACCGGGTTCGCCCGCGACTACAACATGCACGCCGAGATGTGCTCCAAGGGCGGTCGCATCACGGGCCTGCGCGTAAACGTGATCGCCGATCACGGCGCGTTTGACTCGACGGCGCAGCCGACGAAGTTCCCGGCCGGGTTCTTCCACATCGTCACGGGGTCCTACGACCTCGACGGCGCGCACTGCACTGTCAAGGCCGTGTACACGAACAAGGCCCCGGGCGGCGTCGCGTACCGCTGCTCGTTCCGTATCACCGAGGCGATCTACTGCGTGGAGCGGATGGTCGACGCGCTCGCGCAGGAGATGAACGCCGACCCGATCGAGTTGCGGATGCGCAGCTTCATCAGGCCCGAGCAGTTCCCGTACGAGACCCAGACCGGCTGGACGTACGACTCCGGCGACTACGAGAAGACGATGAAGCTCGCCATGGAGATGGCGGACTACGAGGGTCTGCGGCGCGAGCAGCAGGAGAAGATCGCCAACGGCGAGATCATGGGCATCGGCGTGACCTTCTTCACCGAGGGCGTCGGGGCCGGTCCGCGGCGGCACATGGACATCCTCGGCCTGGCGATGAACGACGGCGCCGAGCTGCGCGTGCATCCGTCGGGCAAGGCCGTGGTCAGCCTCAGTGCGCAGACGCAGGGGCAGGGCCACGAGACGACGTTCGCGCAGATCGTCGCCGAGGAGCTCGGCATCTCGCCGAACGACATCATCGTCCGCCACGGCGACACCGACAAGACGCCCTACGGCCTCGGGACGTACGGCAGCCGCTCGACGCCGGTCTCCGGTGGCGCGACGGCGGTCGTCGCACGCAAGGTGCGCGACAAGGCGCGGGCGTTCGCGGCGGTCATGCTCGAGACGCGGCCGGAGGACCTCGCGTGGGAGAAGGGCCGCTGGTACGTCAAGGGCGACCCGGAGCGCGGCGCGACGATCGAGTCGATCGCCGAGTACGCGTACGGCCCCAACCCGCTGCCGGAGGGTCTGGAGGGCGGGCTGGACGCCAACGCGGTCTACGACCCGCCGAACCTGACGTACCCGTGCGGGGCGTACATCTCCGTCGTCGACATCGACCCGGGCACCGGGAAGGTCCACATGCGGCGCTTCATCGCGGTCGACGACTGCGGTGTGCGGATCAACCCGATGATCGTCGAGGGCCAGATCCACGGAGGTCTCGCGGAGGGCGTGGGCATCGCGCTCATGGAGATCCTGTCGTTCGACGAGCAGGGCAACTGCCTGAACTCGTCCTACATGGACTACCTCCTCCCGACCGCGCTGGAGTGCCCGGAGTGGGAGCTCGGCGAGACGGTCACGCCGTGCCCGCACCACCCGATCGGCGCCAAGGGCGTCGGCGAGTCGGCCTGCAACGGCGCGCCGCCGTGTGTGACCAACGCCGTCATCGACGGCCTGTACCACGCGAAGGGGATCAAGCACATGGATATGCCGTGCAACCCCGCGCGCGTGTGGGCGGCGATGAACGGGAACGCACAGCCTCCGCAGTGAGAAGTGACGCGCTAGCGCGGCGAGCCGAGGAGCTCGCCGCGCAGGGCGCGGCCTTCGTGACCGCGACCGTCGTACGGGCCCAGCGCCCGACGAGCGCACGGGCGGGCAACGTCGCGCTCGTTCTGGGCGACGCTACGATCGAAGGGTTCGTTGGCGGTGCCTGTGCAGAACACAGCGTGCGCCAGTACGCGATGAAGGCGATGAAGAGCGGCGAGCCGCTGCTCTTGCGGATCCTGCCCACGGACGGAGACGACTTCGAGGGTGAGCAACAAGAGATCAAAGAGGACGGAGCCGTGACGGTGCAGAACACCTGCCTCTCGGGTGGGGCCATCGAGGTCTTCCTGGAGCCGGTGCTGCCCGCCCCGCGCGTCCACGTCGTCGGCTCGACGCCGATCGCGGCCGCGCTGGAGCGCTCCGGCTCGGAGCTAGGCTTGGATGTCGTGGCCGCATACGACGCACCACCCGACCTGCAGGAGGGCGATCTCGCGCTCGTCGTCGCCGCGCACGGCAAAGACGAGCTCGACGCGCTGCGGCGCGGCCTCGAGGCCAAGCTTCCGTACGTCGGTCTCGTCGCGAGCCCGCGCCGTGGTGCCGGACTCGTGGAGGAGCTGCGCGCCGACGGTGTCTCCGAGGAGCAGCTCGAGCGGCTCGAGTGCCCAGCCGGCCTCGCGATCGACGCTCGCACGCCCGCGGAGATCGCGCTGTCGATCCTCGCGCGGATCATCCAGACCCGCCGGGGCGGAGGCTACGAGCCGCCGCTGAAGGCGCCGAAGACCGAGTCGCCGCCGCAGTTCGCGGTCGACCCGATCTGTGGGATGACGGTCATGGCCGAGCCGAGCACGCCGCACGTCGAGCACGACGGCGAGACGGTCTACTTCTGCTGCGAAGGCTGCAAGACGAAGTTCCAGCAGGAGCACATGGATGTCGTCGCTGCGGGTTGACGCGTTCGTGACCGGACTCGTGCTGGGTGCCGGCGGCTCCAAGCGCCTCGGTCAGCCGAAGCAGCTGCTGCCCTTCGGGGACGGCACGCTGCTCGACCACACGCTCGGCGTCGCCCGGGCCTGCAACTTCGACCAGCTCGTCGTCCCGATCGGCGGCGCCGCCGACGAGGTGCGCGAGCGCGTCGACTTCACGGATGCCGAGGTCGTCGTCAACACTGCCTATGGATCGGGCTGCTCATCGTCGATCGCGGCCGCGCTGGACGCGGTCGACCCACGCTGCGAGGTGCTCGTCTTGATGCTCGGAGACCAACCCGGTGTGACGCCGGCGACCGTTCAGGCCCTGCTCGACGGCCGGGGCGACGCGCCGCTGGCCGTCTGCCGCTACGACGACGGACGCGGGCATCCGCTGGCGTTCGACCGCAGCGTCTTCGGGCAGCTCGCGGACCTGCACGGCGACAAGGGCGTCTGGCGGCTGCTCGACGAGCGCGCCGACGACGTCGTCGAGGTCACCGTCCCGGGCCCGATCCCGCTCGACGTGGACACGCAGGAGGACTACGAGGCCGTCCTTGCCGCGGCCGGATACTCGGAGGTGCGTGGATGAGTCGCCTGCAGCGCAGCGACGAGCTCGAGGACGAGCTGCGGCGCCTGATCCCGACCGTCTCCGACATGGGTGTCTTGCTCGGCAAGCAGGATTACCTCGCCGACGAGGCGCTCGCGACGTCGATGTTCCTCGCCGTCCGCCTCCCCCAGCCGCTGCTGCTGGAGGGCGAGGCCGGCGTCGGCAAGACCGAGGCGGCCAAGGCGCTCGCCGACGTGCTCGAGACGCCGCTCATCCGCCTGCAGTGCTACGAGGGCATCGACGCCTCCGAGGCGCTGTACGAGTGGAACTATCCGCGCCAGCTCCTCAGCATCAGGCTCGCTGACACCCGCGGCGAGGACCTCGGCGAGGAGGAGCTCTTCGGGCCCGACTACCTCATCCGCCGGCCTCTGCTGCAGGCGCTCGAGCATCCGGGCCCACGGCCGGCGGTGCTGCTCATCGACGAGCTCGACCGCGCCGACGACGACTTCGAGGCGTTCCTGCTCGAGCTGCTCGCCGAGGCGACGGTGACGATCCCCGAGATCGGCACGATCACGGCGACCCACCCGCCGATCGTCATCCTGACCTCCAACCGCACGCGCGACCTGCACGACGCGGTCAAGCGCCGCTGCCTCTACCAGTGGATCGACTACCCGAGCCCGCAGCGCGAGGTCGAGATCGTCCGCCGGCGCGTGAAGGGCGCCTCCGCGACGCTCGCCGTCCAGGTCGCCGACGCTGTCTCGCGCATGCGCGACAGCGATGTCCAGAAGCCGCCGGGCATCGCAGAGGCGATCGACTGGGTGTCGGCGCTCAACCTGCTCGGCGTCGAGCAGCTCGACGTCGCCAACGCCGACCGGACGCTCGGCTCGGTGCTGAAGTACAGCGAGGACCAGGAGGTCATCCGCGCTGCGGGGCTGGAGCAGCTCGTCGAGGAGCGGTAGTGGCCGACGGCGGGGACACCATGGCGCAGCACGACGGGATCTTCCGGGTCGAGACGATCCATCTCGACCTGCCCGCCGTCGTCGGTGCGTTCAGCCAGCGCCTGCACGCCGCCGGCGTGCCGGTGACTCCGACGCAGTCCGAGCAGTACGCGCGCTCGCTGCGGCTCACGAAGCCCGAGTCCCGCCGCCAGCTGTACTTCACGACGCGAGCCGTCTTCGTCACCGGGTTCCAGCAGGTGGGCGCCTTCAACCGCGTCTTCGCGGAGGTCTTCGGCAAGGGCGGCAAGCGGCCCGACGATCTCGACGTGGAGCTCGAGGCGGCGCCGCCGTCGGACTCGATGGACAGCGAGCCCCCTGAGGGACAGGACGAGCGCGATCCGCAGGAGGCGGCCGGCGGGCAGGACCCGTCAGGCTTCCAGGCCGGCTCGGGCGAGGACGAGCAGGAGGAGGACGAGGACGCCGAGGAGGTTCCCGTCCCGGTCGCGCAGGCCAGCGAGGACGAGCTCCTCAGCAAGAAGAACTTCTCGACGCTCAATCCCGAGGAGCTCGCCGCGCTGTACCGGCTCATGGTCCGCCTCCAGCTCGCCACCCCCGAGCGGCTCACGCGCCGCAAGAAGCGCGGGCGCCGTGGCGAGCACATGGACATGCGGCGCACGCTGCGTCGCAGCCTGCACACCGGCGGCGACCCGATCGAGCTCGCGCGCAAGCGCCGGCGGGTGCACCCGCGCCGGCTCGTGCTGCTGTGCGACATCTCGGGCTCGATGGAGCCCTACGCGCGCGCGTACCTCC
>JAXDFS010000063.1:0-2587 GCA_034665465.1 Solirubrobacteraceae bacterium | reverse complement strand
GGCTTCGTCGCCAGGGACGAGGCGCTGGTCCTGCAGGCCTGCCGCCGGGCCGGCGCCGGCGCGCGCGCCCAGCTGCGCGCCGACGTGATCGCGCTCGCGCCGGACGCCCCCGGCGGGCGCGAGCAGCTCGTCACGGTGGCCGCGCCGACGCAGGCCGCGCGCTCGCGCGTGCAGGCGCTCGGCTTGGACCTCGTCGAGGGCGGCGACTCCCGCGGCGTCGGCGTCGTCCTGCACGGCGAGCGCGACGCGGCCGTGCTCGTGCGCGCGGGGCTGACCTGGACGGTGCGAACCGCCGACCTGCGCCGCCAAGCGGCCGTCGACGCGCTCGCCGACGCCCGCTCCTCCGCGCGGTCGCGAACCCGGGCGGCGGCCGTCGCCGCCGGCGGCACGATGCCGTCGGGCCGCACGAGCTACCGCCACCTCGCCGACTACGACGCCGAGATGAAGGCCCTGGCCGCCGCGCACCCGGGCCTCGTCAGGCTCATCACGCTGCCGCACCGCAGCCTTGAGGGCCGCCCGGTCCTGGGCCTGGAGATCGCCCGCGACGTCAACGTCCAGAACGGCCAGCCGGTCTTCCTGCAGCTCGGCCTGCACCACGCGCGCGAGTGGCCGTCCTCCGAGCACGTGCTCGAGTGGGCCTATGACCTCGTCAACGGCTACGGCCGCGACGCGGAGATCACGAAGCTCGTCGACGCGACCCGCAACATCCTCGTGCCGGTCGTCAACCCCGACGGCTTCAACCTCAGCCGCGAGTGGCCGGTCGACGTCGGCGCGGTCGTCGCGGGCGTCGACCTGCCCGCGCAGCTCAACGGCCTGTCGCCGATCTCCGACCCGCTCTACACGGCCGCGCTGCTCGGCGACGAGGGCGTCAGCCCGGCGCCGGGGACGGGCTTTGCGTACAAGCGCCGCAACTGCCGCGTGCACGACGGGGCGATCCCGGCGGTCGGCGAGTGCGAGTCGCTTGCCAACCGCCGCCTGGGCGTCGATCCCAATCGCAACTACGGCGGCTTCTGGGGTGGGCTCGGCGCCGGCTTCGACGTCGAGGACGACACCTACCGCGGCGCCGCACCGTTCTCCGAGCCCGAGGTGCAGAACGTCCGCGAGCTGGTCTCGGCCAACCAGGTGACGACGCTGGTGACCAACCACACGTTCTCGGACCTCGTCCTGCGCCCGCCCGGCGTCAGGGCTGCCGGCACCACACCCGACGAGGCGATCTACAAAGAGCTCGGCGATGCGATGGCGGCCAGGAACGGCTACACGAGCGAGCACGGCTACGAGCTGTACGACACGACCGGCGACACCGAGGACTGGTCCTACTATGCGACCGGCGGGCTGGGGTTCACCTTCGAGATCGGCTCCGACCAGTTCCACCCGCCCTACGCGACGGTGATCGCGGAGTACGCCCGCAACCGTGAGGCCTACCTCGTCGCGCTGCGCAGCACCGCCGACAGCGCCCGCCACGCGGTCGTCGAGGGCCGTGCGCGGCCCGGCACCGTCCTGCGGCTGCACAAGGAGGTCGATGCCCAGACGCTGCCTGTGCTGCTGGACTTCGCCGGCACGACCGCGCCGCCGGTCTCCTTCCACGACGTGCTCGACACGACGATGACGGTCGGCGACTCGGGTCACTTCAGCTGGCACGTCAACCAGTCCACGCGGCCGGCGGCCCCCGCGCCGGAGGCCTGGACGGTGACCTGCGAGCGGCCGGCCGGCACCGTGGTCGCGCGCGGCAGCCTCGTCATCGCCCGCGGCGAGCGCAAGCCGCTGGACCTCTGCGGGCTCACGTTCGCGGCGGTCGCCGAGCACCGGCCGCTGGCGCGCGCGCTCGCCGCCGGCCTGCCGATCCGCACGCGCTGCTCGATCGCCTGTGCCGCGTCGGCGACGCTCAGCGTCGACAACGCGACGGCCCGGCGGCTGGGCCTCGCGAGGAAGGGGCGCGGCCGCGTGACGGTCGCGCGCGGCGCGGCTGCCCGCGAGCACGCGGGGACCAGGCGCTTCGGCGTGCGCTTCACGCCGGCGGCACGCCGGCACCTGCGCGGCCTGCGCAGGCTGCGGGTGCGGCTGGTCGCGACGGGCCGGGCGGGCGCCACCGACCGCCGCTCGCAGACGCTCACGCTCACGCTCACACGCGGCTAGGAACTCCCTGGCCTCCGACCGCGCGAGTGCCATCACCGCGACGACGCGCGGCAGTCGACCCGCGCCCCCGAATCGCCCCCCTGCCACAATGCGCCGCGCATGGCGCGCCGTCTTCTCATCCTCGGCTCGACCGGGTCGATCGGCACGCAGGCGCTCGACATCCTCGCCGGCGATCCCGAGCTCGAGCTCGTCGGCCTGAGCGCCGAGCGCTCCTCGGACGCCCTGATCGAGCAGGCGCGCGCCTTCGGCGTCACGCGCATCGCGCTCGCCGACCCCGACGCCGGCGCGCGCGCCGCCGAGGCCTGGACCGACGGCGACGTCCTCGTCGGTGCGCAGGGCCTCGTCGAGCTCGTGGTCGACTCGGGCGCCGACCTCGTCCTCAACGCGCTCGTGGGCAGCGCCGGGCTGGGCCCGACCGTCGCCACGCTGGGCGAGGGCATCGACCTCGCGCTGG
>JAXDFS010000062.1:0-8405 GCA_034665465.1 Solirubrobacteraceae bacterium | reverse complement strand
CGGGCTGGCCGCGCTCTGCTACGCCGAGTTCGCCTCGTCGGTCCCCGTCTCCGGCTCGGCCTACACGTTCTCCTACGCGAGCCTCGGCGAGCTCGTGGCCTGGATCATCGGCTGGGACCTGATCCTCGAGCTCGCGCTCGGCGCCGCCACCGTCGCCTCGGGCTGGTCGGACTACTTCCGCGTCGTCATGCACGACACGCTCGGCATCAACCTGCCGACGTGGATCGACGGCTCGCACCACAACCTCGTCGCCGCGCTGCTGGTGCTGGCGATCACCGGCCTGCTGTGTCTGGGGATCAAGATCTCCAGCCGCGTCAACGCCGTCATCGTCGCGATCAAGCTCACCGTCGTCCTGCTCGTGATCGTCGCGGGGATCTTCTACGTCAAGGGCGGCAATCTCGATCCGTTCATCCCGCCGACAGGCTCCAAGCCCGCGCCCGGCGGCGACGCCACCACCTCGCTGCTGCAGGACATCGGCTTCAACACGGGGACCTTCGGGGTCGGCGGCATCTTCAGCGGCGCCGCGCTCGTGTTCTTCGCCTTCATCGGCTTCGACATCGTCGCCACCGCCGCGGAGGAGACCAGGAACCCCCAGCGCGACCTGCCGATCGGCATCTTCGGGTCGCTGGTGATCTGCACGGTGCTCTACATCGCGGTGTCGCTCGTCGTCACGGGAATGGTGCCCTACGACCAGATCAAGATCGAGGCGCCGCTGGCCGAGGCGTTCCGATCGGTGGGCAAGGACGGGATCGCCCAGATCGTCTCCTTCGGCGCGCTCGCCGGCCTGACGACGGTGACGCTGATCCTGATGATGGGCCAGAGCCGCGTCTTCTTCGCGATGAGCCGCGACCACCTGCTGCCACCGGTGTTCTCGCGCGTGTCCAAGCGCTTCAAGACCCCGTATCGCACGACGATCCTCACCGGCATCGCCGTCGCGATCATCGCCTTCCTCATCGATCTCACGACCCTCGCCGAGCTCGTCAACATCGGCACGCTGTTCGCGTTCATCGTCGTGGCGGCCGGGATCGTGGTGCTGCGCCGCACGCGGCCCGACCTCGAGCGCGCCTACCGCACGCCGCTGGTGCCGCTGGTCCCGATCCTGGCGGTGCTCTCGTCGCTGTGGCTGATGCTCAACCTGCCGGCCGAGACCTGGGTGCGGTTCGGCGTCTGGATGCTCGTCGGGCTGGTCGTGTACTTCGGCTACTCCAGGCGCCACAGCCGCCTGAGCTGAACGGCCTACGCGGCGATCGACTCCGTGAGCTCCTCGGTCTCGGCGAGGTGCTGATGTGAGGGGCAGTAGCCGTTGTGGGCCAGCGGCATGCGCTGGCAGGGGGTCCCGCGGCGCGTCGTCGCGCGGCACTCCAGCGGGTTGCCGTTGACGTCGTAGCCGTGCTGGGGCTGCTTGGCCAGCCAGTCCTGCGCGGCGGCGACGTAGGCCTCGACGATCTGCCAGACGCGCTGCTGCTCGGAGATCGGGAAGTACAGGCGGATGTCGGTGAAGAGCGTGCGCGCCGGGCGCGCGAAGTAGTGGCGGTCGGTGACCAGACGCTCGATCGCCGCCTCGCACGCGTGCAGCACCGCTGCCTGCCCGTCCCGCGCCTGCGACCTGTCGATGCGCGGTGACAGCTCGCGGTAGATCGCGCGGCTGAACTGGTACATGGGCAGGAGCTCCTTTCCTCGTGCTGCTGGGCGACGCAGTGTGGCCGGGGCGTATGAAGGTAAGAACGAACCGAATGTTGAGTTCGTATTAAGCGCCGCCGTTCATCAGTGCCAGTGTGCCAAACGCGGGCGTTCATCAGCCCCGATGACCGCGTGGCGGTGGTCCAGCCCCGGGTCGAGCTGCGGGTAGTCGGCGCGCTGGTGGGCCCCGCGGCTCTCCTCGCGCCGCAGCGCGCCGGCAGCGATCAGCCGCGCGAGCGGGTGCGGGTCGTCGAGCAGGCGCTCGAGGCTCTCGCGCGTGCGCTCGATTCCGGCGTCGCGCCAGAGCGCCTCCTGCGTCGCACGGGTGGGGCGCGCGAGCGGCGGCGCGGCCGGCGCGTCGCTGCCGGTGGCGGGCTCGGGCTCGGGCTCGTCGAGCGCGGCGGCGGCGGCGCGGGCGCCGAAGACGAAGCACTCGCTGAGGGAGTTGGAGGCCAGCCGGTTGGCGCCGTGCAGCCCCGTGCAGGCGGTCTCGCCGATCGCATACAGGCCGGGAACCGTGCTGCGCCCGTCCAGGTCGCTGACGATCCCGCCCATCATGTAATGGGACGCGGGCGAGACCGGGATCAGCTCGCTCATGGGGTCCACGCCCGCCTCGCGCAGCGATGCGACCACGTTGGGAAAGCGCGCCGGGTCGACGTCGCGCATGTCCAGGCCGACCGAGGTCGCGCCGGTGCGCCGCAGCAGGTCGGCGATCGCGCGGGCGACCTCGTCGCGGGGCGCGAGCTCCTCGACGAAGCGCTCGCCGTCGGGCCCGTGGAGCGTCGCGCCCTCGCCGCGGATGGCCTCGGTGACGAGGAAGCCCTCGCGGCCGGGGACACCGATGACGGCGGTCGGATGGAACTGCAGGAACTCGAGGTCGGCAAGCTCTGCGCCGGCGGCGTGGGCGAGCGACATCCCGATGCCCAGCGAGCCCGGCGGGTTGGTCGTGCGCGACCACAGCGCGGCGGCGCCGCCGGTGGCGAGGATCGTCGCGCGGGCGTTGATCGCGCGCCCGTCGTCGAGCACGACGCCGACGCAGCGCCCGTCGCGCATCCAGGCGCCCGAGGCGCGCGCGCCCTCGAGCACGGTGATCCTCGGCTCGTCGACGGCCAGCGCGGACAGCTGGCGCACGATCCGCCGGCCGGTGGCGCTCCCGCCGGCGTGCACGACGCGGCGCTGCGAATGGCCGCCCTCGAGCCCCAGCGCGAGCATCCCGCGGCGGTCGGCGTCGAAGCGCACGCCGAGGCGCTCGAGGTCGCGCACCCGGTCGGGCGCCTCGCCGACGAGCACCTCCGCGGCCGAGCGGCGGACGAGCCCGCGCCCGGCGGTGAGCGTGTCCTCGAGGTGGCGATCGGCCGAATCCTCGACGGCCATCGCCGCCGCGATCCCGCCCTGCGCCCAGTAGCTGGCGGTCTGCGCGAGCGGCGTCGCCGACACGAGCACGACCGATGCCCCGGTGGCCGCAGTGGCGAGCGCGGCGTAGAGCCCGGCCCCACCGGCCCCGACGACAGCGATCTCGCAGCTGAGCATCGGTTCGTCGCGCACGCCCCGGGTACCGTATCCGGATGGCCTCGCCGGTCCTGCTGCGCCATCCCTCCTCGCTCGAGCACGACACCGGCGCGCACCCCGAGAACGCGCGGCGGATCGTCGCCATCGAGCGTGCCCTGCAGGAGCGCGACTGGCTGGGCTGGGACGTGCGGCTGTCGCCCGCGGCGCAGCGGGCGAGCATCGAGCCGATCCATCCGGCCGCGCACATCGATCGCATCGAGGCGCTGTGCCGGCGCGGCGGCGGCATGATCGACATGGACACGATCGTCAGCCCGGGCTCCTTCGAGGCCGCGCTGCACGCCGCCGGGGGCGCCGTCGCGATGGTCGACGCGCTGCTCGGCCCCGAGCGCGCGCCGGCCGCGGCGTCGCTGCACCGCCCGCCCGGCCACCACGCCGAGGCGGCGCGCGCGATGGGCTTCTGCCTGTTCGCCAACGCGGCGATCGCCGCGCAGCACGCGCTCGCCGAGCACGGGGCCCGGCGCGTGATGATCTTCGACTGGGACGTGCATCACGGCAACGGAACGAACGCGATCTTCCACGAGCGCGCCGACGTCCTGTTCTGCTCGATCCACCAGTCGCCGCTGTATCCCGGCACGGGGCGGGCGTCGGACGCCGGCCGCGGGCCGGGGGAGGGCTTCACGGTCAACCTGCCGGTGCCGGGCGGCTCGGGCGACGAGGTCTTCGTTTCGCACGCGCAGCACGTCGTCGTGCCGCTGGCACGCGCCTACGAGCCCGATCTGCTGCTCGTCTGCGCCGGCTACGACGCGCACGCCGACGACCCGCTCGCCGGCTGCGTCGTCAGCGATGGCGGCTTCGACGCGATGGCGGCGTCGATGCGGGCGGTCGCGGGCGAGCTGGCCATTCCGCTCGGGATCGTGCTCGAGGGCGGCTACGACCTCGGCGTGCTCGCCCGCTGCGTCGTCTCGACGCTCGAGATCGCCGGCATGCCCGAGCCGCCCGCCGCGCCGCAGGTGGCGCTGCACCCGCTGGCCGAGCGCGCACGCGAGCGGCTGGCGGCGCGCCACTGGCCCGCGCTCGCCGCGCCCGCCTGAGCTCTCACGGCGTGGTGGTCGTCGGGGTGGTGGAGGCCGGCACCGTGCGCTGTCCGGCGGCCGCGGATGGGGTCGTGGCGGTCGTCGCCGTGGTCGCGGTGGTCGGTGTGGTCGCCGGCGTGACCGGCGCCGGCGTCGTCTGACCGGGCACCGTCGAGGGGACGGCGGGACCGGCCGGCACCGTCGTGAGGGGCACGGCCGGCGGGACGGTCGGCACGGGCGTCGCCGGCACGGTGTCGACGATCGCCGGCGCGACGGTCGTGGCGGCGGCGGGTGCGGCGTTGCTGTCGTTGGTGAGCTTCACGAACGCGAAGGCCAGCAGCGCGCCCGCGATCAGCACGATCGCGCCGATCGCGACCGTCGGCAGCCGCCAGTTGGGTGTCTGCGCCAGGCGCGTGCGCGCCGGCGCGCCGCACTCCAGGCACCAGTCCTGCTCGGGCCCGATCGGCGCCGCGCAGCGCGGGCAGTGGATCGTGTCGGGATCGGGGACCTGCGGCTGGCCGGGCCCGGGCGGCTGCGCGCTCACGGGCTACTGGCCGTCGGGCGGCCGGAAGGTCTGCGTCGGCTGCGCGGGCGGGGCGGGAGCGGGCCGCGCAGGCGGGGGCGGCGGCGGAGCGGCCGCAGCGGGAGCGGGAGCCGGGGGAGCCTGCGGCGGGGCCGCGATCGCTCCGCCGACCTCGCCCATCGCCCGCGGGCCGCCGAGCTGCAGGCCGCAGTTGGGGCAGAAGTTCGCCTCGCTGGAGTGCAGGGCGCCGCAGCGCGCGCAGGAGGAGATGCCGGGCTCGCGCAGCTCGTGGATCGGGCGGCGGTCGTCGAGCGCGCGCTCGAGCGCGCGCAGCTCCTGGTCGACGGCGCCCAGCGCGCCCAGCTTGGCGTCGAGCAGGTCCTGGCGGCTGCGTCCGAAGCGGCGCATGTCGAAGATCAGGCCGCCGATGTCGCGATAGGCGAGCTCGCGGGCGCGGCGCAGGAAGCGCAGGCGCCGGCGCAGCCTGCCGCGGTCGCGGAAGCTCGCCCTGTCGGCTGCCGGCGGCGCGACGACGACCGCCGTCTGGACATCCGCGGCGACCGGCGCGCCAGTGGCTGCCGCGGCCTCGGGCGCGGCGCTTCCGGCCGCCTTCTTGCCCCACGGGATGCGCTCGCCGCCGGAGCGGCGCCGAAAGAGGCCGGAGCGCTCGCGGCCTGGTGAGCCGGAGGAGCGTCGGCGGAAGATGCGCTGCATCAGTCCGGGCATGAGGGTGAGGCGCCAGGCGACGTCCGGGTGGGCGCCTCGGCGGGCGAGTATAGCGGCGGCGGCGGACCGCCCGACACCAGCCAGTGCCATGCCGTGGCCACGCGCGCGGCCATCGTCTGCGCCGAGAACTCCAGCGCTCGCGGGCGGCCGAGGACCCGGGGATCGGGGTCGGCGAGGTGCGGCGCGAGCGCCGCGCGCCACTGCGGCAGGTCCCATTCCCCGCAGTGGGTGCCGGCGATTCCCACGAGCGCCTCGGGGTGCGCGCCGGTCGGCCGCGCGAGCACGGGAACGTCGCAGGCGAGCGCCTCGAGGCAGGCGAGGCCGAACGTCTCCCAGTCCGACGGGCAGATCACGGCGTTGGCCGCGTTCATCCAGAGCGGGACCTCCTCGGGCTTGGTTGCGCCGAGCGTCAGCAGCTCGGCGTCGTCGCCCGCCAGCTCGCGGGCGCGATCGACGCGCTTGACCGTCCGCGCGGGGTCGTAGGGGAACAGCACGTAGCGGCCGGCAGGGTCCAGGCCCAGCTGCTCGCGGGCGGCGCGGCGGTCCAGCGGCCGGAAGCGCCCGACGTCGATGCCGCAAGGAAGCAGCGCGATCGTGCGGCCGCTGCCGGAGCCCGGCACCTCGGCGGCGAATCGCGCCGTCGGCACGCCGACGAGGTCCATCCGCCCGAGCACCGCGGTCGTGATCGGCCGCGAGCGGGGGTGATAGAGGTCGTTGCCGTGCAGCGTGACGAGGCGGTGGCGCGCCTTGACGGCGAGCGCGGGCCAGGCGCTCAGGCCGAAATGGGCGTGGACGACGTCGAACTGCTGGCCCTCGAAGCGGCGGCGCAGGTGGTGCCAGGCACGCACGTAGTTGAGCGCTCCGCCGGGCCTGAAGGCGTGCACGTGCACGTCGAGCCCCTCGATGCGCTCGAGCTCGCGGACCTGGTCGCGCACGAAGCTGCCCAGCGCCGGGCGGGCGGGCGTTGGGTACATGTTCGTGACGACGAGCGCGCGGAGCATCAGCCGCGCAGGTTCACAGAGTTGACACGCCTTCGCGGCCAACTTGTTGCAGGTGCGTCTGGTTTCGGCACGTGCGCGGGCGCAGCATCGCTGTCACCGATCAAACGCACGCCGGGAGGCCGAAGATGCCGTATCGCACGATGGGCCGGATCCACGCACAGCTCATGCGCCTGTGGCGCGAGGACGCGGGGCAGGGGACCGTCGAGTACGTCGGGCTGATGCTGCTGCTGGCGGCGCTGCTGACCGGCGTGGTCGTCGCAGCGGGCACGCTGAAGGGCGGCGGCGTCGCGCAGGAGGTCGCCAACAAGCTCAAGCAGACGATCGAGTCGGTGGGCAAGAAGTAGGAGGCGCGGCGGGTGAGGACGATCGCTGACCCGGCTGCCGTCGCGATGGCGGGCCGAGGGTGTCAACGTGCAGCCGATGCACGGACCGATGCTGCCCGCGGCCGTCCATCTCGCAGGGCACCTGCACCAGCGCTTCACCGGGCCGCACATCGACTACGTCGGCCTGGCGCTGGCCGCCGCGCTCAGCTGGGTCGGGATCAGCGGGCCGGGCGAGGCCGCGCTGATCGCGGCGGGCATCGCCGCCACCCAGGGGCACGTCGACATCGGCGGGATGATCCTGGTCGCGTGGCTAGGCGCGGTCACGGGTGGGACGGTGGGCTGGCTCATCGGCCTGAAGGGCGGCCGGTCGCTGCTCACCAGGCCGGGGCCGCTGCACGGGCTGCGCGTGGGCCTCGTGCGCCATGGAGACCGGATCTACGAGCGGCGCGGCTGGCTGGCGGTCTACCTCGCGCCGTCGTGGATGGCCGGCATCAGCGGCATGCCCGCGACGCGATTTCTGCCGGCCAACGCGCTCGCGGGCCTGGTCTGGGCGGTGAGCATCGGGCTCGGCGCGTACTTCGCGGGACCCGCGGTGGCGGGCGAGCTTGCCGACCTCGGGACCGCCGGGCTCATCGCCGTCGGGCTGTTCGTCGGCGTCCTCGCGCTCCTTCGCCGCCGCCACCGGCGCCGGCGGCGCTGATCCGCATCCGGTGCTCATGCCGTCGTCAGGTGCGCAGCGTCATCGTGCCGGGCGCACGGCCCTGCACGAGCCTCTTGGAGACCCGCCGCCCGACACGCCCCCCGATCATCCGCGCCGTCACCATCGCCGGCTCGCCGGCCCGCGCGGCGCCGGTGGCGCCGGTGGTCCCCGGGGCGCGGGCGATCGTCGATCAGCGCCCCGGCAGCCCGTGCTGAGCGACCATGTCCGAGACCATGATCGCGAGACCCTCGTTCGCCGCCCGGCCGTCGTGGCGCCGGGCGCGACTTGGGCATGTGCTCACCGCGACGACGCTCGTGATCTGCCTGGTGCTCGGATTCGCGCTGCGCGCGCAATGGGCGTCGTCCCCGAGCGCGCACCGCTCGGCGGATGATCGCGCCTACGGACGGATCGCGCTCGCGCTGAGCTCTGGTGGCTCCTACGGCGACTCGGAGATGAACGACCCATATCAGTGGGCACCGGGCGCACCGGCGATGTTCGCCCTGGCCCGTGAGCTCGGCGGGGGATCGGTGGCGCCCGGATACCGAATCGAGGCCGCCTACTGGGCGCAGGCGCTGGTCGGGACGCTCGCGATCGCGGTCGCCTTCCTGCTGACGGCCGCCACCGCCGGCTCGGCACGCGGTCGCGCCGCCGCCGCGGTCGCGGGTGTCGCCGCGGCCTGCGCGGCCGCGTTCTATCCACCGCTCGTGGCCGCCAGCGGCTCGCAGCTCAGCGAGCCGCTCGGGGCGCTGCTGCTGCTCGCGGCGTGTGCGGCGCTGGCAGCGGCGCGAACCCGCCGACGCGCCGTGTCCCTGGCGCTCTGCGGCGCGCTGCTCGGGGCGGCGGTCCTCGCGCGCGCCGACCTGCTGCTCG
>JAXDFS010000061.1:0-9212 GCA_034665465.1 Solirubrobacteraceae bacterium | reverse complement strand
CGCGTGCGCCTCGGGCATGACCTCGCCCAGGTCGGCGATGTCCTGGGTGTTGCGCACGCCGGAGACGACGTCCTCGCCCTGGGCGTTGACGAGGAAGTCGCCCGACGGCTCGGGCGCGCCGGTTACCTCGTCGCGGCTGAAGGCGACGCCTGAGCCGGAGGTGTCGCCCTTGTTGCCGAAGACCATCTGCTGGACGTTGACGGCGGTGCCCCAGTCGTCGGGGATGCGGTTGATGCGCCGGTAGGCGATCGCGCGGTCACCGGTCCAGGAATCGAAGACGGCGTTGATCGCCTGCGTGAGCTGGTCGCGCGGCTGCTGGGGAAACTCCTCGCCGGTCTCGGCCTGGAAGATCTCGCGGAACGTCGCCGTCAGCGCCCGCAGCGCGGCGACGTCGAGCTCGGTGTCCAGCGACACGCCGTTGTCCGCCTTGCACGCCTTGATCGCGTCCTCGAAGCGCTCGCCGGGGATTCCGCGCACGACGTTGCCGAACATCTGGACGAAGCGCCTGTAGGAGTCCCAGGCGAAGCGCTCGTTGCCGGTGCGCTCCGCGAGACCCTCGACGGACTCGTCGTTGAGGCCGAGGTTCAGGACAGTGTCGAGCATGCCGGGCATCGATTCGCGCGCGCCCGAGCGCACGGAGACGAGCAGCGGATCGCCGGGATCACCGAGCGTCTTGGATGCCGTCGCCTCCAGGCGGGCGAGCGCGTCGTCGACCTGCTCGTCGAGCCCCTCCGGCAGCGCGCGCTCGGCCTCCATATAGGAGACGCAGGCCTCGGTCGTGATCGTGAACCCGGCGGGAACACGGTCGGCGCCCAGGATCCGGGTCATCTCGGCGACATTGGCGCCCTTGCCGCCGAGGAGGTTGCGCATCTCCCTGGAACCCTCGGCGAAGTCGTACACCCACTTCGTACCTACGGCTGCGTCTCCCATGACGGGCGATCCTATAGCGGAAAGGCGGCGCGCAGGCGAATGTGGGCGTGGTGCTCGACGGTCTCGGAGATCGCCCGGTCCGCTTCGCGCAGCGCGCGGTCGCCGGCCGCCGGCGCGTCGGCCAGCGAGGACCCCAGCGCGCCGGTCATGAACGCGTGCGCCTCCTCCCCCATCGCAAATCCCGACGCCTCGCAGGCGCTGCACACGACGCCGCCCGCGGCGCCCGAGAACCCGACGAGATGCTCGGCCTCGCCGCAGGAGGCGCAGGCGGCGAGCTGCGGCGCGAGGCCCGCGGCGAGCAGGAGCTTGAGGCGAAAGGCGAGCTGGTTGGCGCGCGTCGCGTGCGTCCGGTCGCCCGTCGTGGCGCCGTCCAGCAGCGCGAGCTCGTTGCACAGGAGCGCGAAGACGCCAGGATGCGGATCGGCGGTCTCGAACAGGCGGCCGACGGCGTCGCACGCGCGCGCCGCGCTGTCGAGGGCGGCGGCGTCCTCGCGCAGCCGGGGATGCCCGCTGATCGTGTCGGCGCTCGTCACCGTCAGCAGGTCGCTGCGACCCTCGTAAAGCACCATATGCAGGCGAAAGAAGGGCTCCATGCGCCCGCCGAAGCGGCTGCGGGTCTTGCGTACGCCCTTGGCGATCGCGCTCACCCGGCCGCGGTGGGGCGTGTAGAGATGCAGGATGCGATCGGCCTCGCCGTAGCGCAGCGACCGCAGCACGACAGCCTCGGTCTTCAGCGAGCCGGGCACTAGACTTTTTGCCACATGAGAACAGTCAAGGTGTACACCAAAGAAGGCTGCAAGTTCAGCGCACAGCTCATCGAGCTGCTGCAGGAGAAGGAGATCCCGTACGACGAGACCGTCGTCACTCTGGACTCCCCCACGCACCACGAGATCGGCGAGAAGACCGGCTCGATGAAGCTGCCGCAGGCATTCATCGGCGTCATCCCGCTCGGCAGCGCAGCCGAGGTCCAGGCCGCGTCGCTGAACGGCATGCTGGACACGTTGCTGGAGGACTGATGCGCAGCGTGACCGTCTACACGAGCGAGACCTGCACGCTCTGCCACTCCGTCGAGAACCTCTTCAACGTGCGCGAGATCCCCTACGAGAAGGTGCTCCTCCTCGAGGAGTCGCCCGAGCACGAGGCGCTCGCGGAGCGCAGCGGCATGAAGACGCTGCCCCAGGTCTTCATCGGCAGCCTGCTGCTCGGCGGCTATCAGGAGACGCTCGCCGCCGACCAGGCCGGGATGCTCGCGGATCTGCTCGTCGATTAGGCCCGCAGCGGGCACTACGCTCGTAAGACCATGAGCAACGTCGTCGTCTACACCACCGACCGCTGCGCATACTGCGTGCGCGTGAAGATGCTGCTTCACTCGCGCGAGATCGACTTCGAGGAGATCAACCTCGCCGGCGACCCCGAGGGCTTCGTCGATCTCGCCCAGAAGACCGGCATGATGACCCTCCCCCAGGTGATGGTCGGCGGGATCCTCGTCGGCGGCTACCAGGAGACGGCCGCCGCCGACCAGTCGGGAATGCTCGCGGACCTGCTGGCCGGGTAGCCGCGGTCGCGCGCCGTTCGGCGCGCGCACGGAGTTCGCGATGGCTGACGCGTAGATGTTCTATTTGAACACCTACGCGTCAAGCCCCCGACCGCCGGGTCGGTCGTGACGCCTGCGGGCACCGCGAGGCTGAGCCCGCCCCCCTCGGAGACGCACTTCGGGCCGCCCGCGACTCCCCGCGCTGCTACCGGCGCCGCCGCCGCGGGCGCTTCTGACAGCGCTCGCAGGCGTACGTGCCGCGGCCGGCGGCGACGAACTTCACGAGCAGGCCCCCGCAGACCTCGCAGGCCTCGCCGGCGCGGCCGTGGACGAGGAACTCGTTCTGGAAGGCGCCCTTGACCCCGTCGGGGTGGCGGAAGTCGTCGATCGAGGCGCCGCCGGCGCTGAGGCCCGCCTGCAGCGAGGCGACGACCGCGTCGCGCAGCGCGCTGACCTGGCGGCGATTCAAGGCCCCGGCGGGGCGCAGCGGGTGGATCGCCGAGCGAAACAGCGCCTCGTTGGCGTAGATGTTGCCCACGCCCGCCACCCGGCGCTGGTCGAGCAGCAGCGCCTTGATCGGCGCGCGCCGGTTGCGCGTGACGCCATAGAGGTGCTCGGCCGTGAAGTCGTCGCTCAGCGGCTCGACGCCCAGCCGGGCGTCGAGGAACTCGTTCAGCGCCGGCTCGCCGAGCACGAGCTCCCCGGTGCCGAAGCGGCGCGGGTCGCAGAAGCTCAGCACGTGCCCGTCCGCCAGCACGAGGCGCACCCGCACGTACTGGGCGTCGGACGGCGCGTCGTAGAGGACGGTTCCCGTCATGCGGAGGTGCATGAGCAGGTAGACCTCGTCGCTCGCCTCCCAGATGAGGTACGTGCCGCGGCGGCCGAGGCGCCGCAGCTCGCGACCCTCCAGGGCGTCGCTCAGAGCCTCGGGCGCCAGCGGCGCGCACCACTTGGCGTCGAGGACCTCCAGGGCGCGCAGCGTGCGCCCCTCGACGAGCGGGGCCAGCTGCCGGCGGATCGTCTCGACCTCGGGAAGCTCGGGCATCCGCCCAGCGTAGACGGCGTGCCCGGCAGCCCTCCGGCCCGCAGGCTCACCTCCGCGGCCTGGCCGACTTGCCGGGCTCGCCGAGCTTCAGCGACCGGGCGACGGGCGCGAAGGTCTGCTCGTCGACGCGGGCGAAGTCCCGCGGCGGCGCGAACGCGTCCACCACGACCTCGGCCTTGCGGCCGTACGCGTGCAGCGAGCGCACGAGCCGCCGCTGGCCCTGGTTGGTCGCCGATCCGATCAGCTCGACGGCGCGCAGGCCCGGCTTGAGCACGAGGCGCGAGGACGTCAGCGTGAACGTCGGGTCACGACTCTGGACCTGCGCGATCAGCGCCTTGCGCGCAGCCTTGAGCTGGTCGCGCGTCTGCGGCAGCGGCTCGGTGCGCGGGTAGCGCCAGACCGCGATCTGCGCGTCGCCGATGGCGACGGTCGCCAGCTGCGGCGCGTCGCCTTCGATCACGCGCCAGTTGCGCGGCGCGCGAAAGAAGACGCCCTGCTTGATGAACGTCTGGTCGCGGAAGCCGGCGGGCGCCGGGATCCGGCCGATGTCCGGCGGCTTCGTGCGGTCGTTGCCACAGCCGGCGAGCAGGGCGGCGGCGCCGATCGCGGCGAGCGCGGGATCGCAAAGGCGCTTCACCGCCGGAAGTGTGTCAGGAGGCGCCTGCGCCGATGCCGGCGCGCGGGTGCGCCTTGAAGTACACGTCCTTGAGCCGGTCGGCCGACAGGTGCGTGTAGATCTGGGTCGTCGCGACGTCGGCGTGCCCGAGCATCTCCTGCAGCGAGCGCAGGTCGCAGCCGCCGGCGAGCAGGTGCGTCGCGAACGTGTGGCGCAGCGTGTGCGGGCTCATGCGGCCCTCCAGGCCCGCGCTGCGGGCGTGGCGCTGAACGATCTTGTAGAGGCCCTGACGTGTGAGCCCGGCGCCGCGGTGGTTGACGAAGAGGTGGCGCTCCTCGCGCATGCCGACGAGCTTCGGGCGCCCGTGCTCGAGGTAGGTCCGCGCGGCGCCGATCGCCTGGCGGCCGATCGGGATCAGGCGCTCCTTGGAGCCCTTGCCCCGCGCCCGCACGATCCCCGCGCGCAGGTCGACCGCGCCGACCGTCAGATCGACGGCCTCACTGGCGCGCAGGCCGCAGGCGTACATGATCTCCAGCAGCGCCCGGTCGCGCAGGGCCGCCGGCTCGTGCCCGCGCGGAGCCGCCAGCAGCGCGGCGACCTCGTCGCGGCTGAGCACCTGCGGCAGGCGCTGGCTCTTGCGCGGCGCGCGCAGGTCGGCCGTCGGGTCGTGATCGATGATCTCCTCCCGGCGCAGGTGACGGTAGAAGGAGCGCAGGCAGGCGGTCTTGCGCTGGATCGTCGCGGGTGCGACCGGCGGGCGATCACGGTCGCCGGCGGCGAGCTCGGCGAGGAAGCGCGCAAGCTCTGTGTGCGCGAGCGTCGTCGCGTCGAGCTCGTTGCGCGCGAGGAAGTGGCCGAACTGCAGCAGGTCTGAGCGATAGGCCTCCAGCGTGTTGCGCGACAGGCCGCGCTCGAACTCCAGATAGGCGAGGAAGTCCAGGACGTGGTGTTCGAACGGCCGCGTAGCGGCGTCTGTACGGGCAACGGCCATGCGGGTGGTGTTCGCCGCGCGGGCGCGGGTCCTTGTCCGTGCAACGCGCTGTGCGCTCGGCGCCCTGTCAGAGCGTGGAGCGCAGCCACTGCAGGCCGATGAGCGTCTTGGCGTCGTTCGTCGCCGCGATCGCCGCGTCGATGTCCGCCAGCGGCCAGGCCACGATCTCGATGCGCTCGCCGGGATCGGCCTCGGTGTCGCTGTCGCTCAAGCCCGTGGCGGCGAAGAGGTGCACGGCCTCGTCGCTGTAGCCCGAGGACGGATAGTAGGTCTGGATCTCCTGCCACTCGTCCGCCTCGCGGCCGATCTCCTCGGCCAGCTCGCGCCGCGCGCTCTGCAGCGGAGACTCGCCCTCGTCGAGCTTGCCGGCCGGGATCTCGAGCGTGACCTGCAGGATCGCCTCGCGCGGCTGGCGCACGAGCCAGACGTGCTCGGCGTCGTAGGCGACGATCGCGGCGGCGTCGACGCGGCGCACGGTCTCGCGCTCGACGACGTCGTCCTCGCCGTCGGGCCCGAGATGGCGGATGCGCTCGATGCGCACGCTGAACTGGCTGCCCTCGAAGACCGTCTCGCCGCCGAGCGGCTGCATGCCGGGGGTCGTCATCGCAGCACGATCATGGCAGCCAGCGCGCCGCCGGCCGCCAGTCCGGCAGCGAAGAAGAGCGGGTCCTCGCGGCCCATCGAGCGCGTCGGCAGGCCGCTCGCGGCGTAGCCCTCCAGGTCGGCCGGAGCCTGGACCCACTCATGGCCACCCGGATGCTGCGCAGGCTCCCCGTCGGGCACCGCCACGACGACGGGCGCGAGCAGAAGGTCGAGCACGGTCGCCGTGTGATGGCTCAGGCCGTGGTGGCGCGAGCGCAGGTCGGTGGAGGACATCCGCGCGACGAGCAGCGTCCGGCAGCCGAGCGCCAGCGCGGTGTGCGCCGAGTCCAGCGCCTGCAGCCCGCCGTGGCCGAGCGCCGATCCCGAGCCCAGGATCCCGGGGCCCGGCCCGGTGACCGCAGCGTCCCAGCCGAGCGCGGTGAGGCCGTGGTGCAGCGCGGCGGCGGTCGTGATCGCCTCGCCGTCGGCGCCGCCGAACGCCGGGCCGGCGGTCAGATGGCCGGCGAGCAGGCCCGCTTCGCGCAGCTCGCGCACGACGCAGGAGTGCCCGCCCGGCAGCGCGCCGCCCGCGGTCTGGACGTAGCCCAGGCGCGCCCCCGCGGCGGCCTGCCCGAAGCCCCAAGCCACCGGCGCGAGCTGGCCGTGCAGGGCCAGCACGGCGACCGCGCCCGTGAGCGGCAGCTCCAGGGGCGACGGTGACCCGCTCGGGTCGCCCTCCTCGACCGGCGCCACCGCATGCTGCAGGCTCGTGTAGTTGAGCTTCATCACGTGCGCCCCGGGCGTCCCGCCGGCGCCGAGCCCGCGGGTCAGGTTGACGTGGACGATGTCGAAGCCGCCCGAGCCCAGCGCGAGCTCGACCGCCTCGACGTTGACGATGACCTCGTCGCCGGCCTGCGACGGGCCGACGAGCCCAACGTCGGCGACCGCCGAGCGCCGGCCGGCGCCCTCGATCTCGATCGACAGCCGCTGCTCGGGCAGGTCGGCGGGGCCGGCGACGAGCACCGTCGCGCGCCTCAGGCGGAGCATGCGTCCAGCAGCGCGAACGCCACGTCGAGCATCCCCTCGAGCGCCGCGACGCTCACGCGCTCGGCGGGCTCGTGGTTGCGCTCGGTGCCGTTGGCGAGGTTCGCGCAGTGAAAGCCGCTGGCCTCGAACGCGTTGGCGTCCGAGCCGCCGCCGGTCGGGCGGCGGGTGGGCTCGTAGCCGCACGCGCGCAGCGCCTCCTCGGCGGCCAGCACGGCGGGCGCGTTCGCGGGCTGGCGGAAGCCGTCGAAGAGCTTCTGCGTGGTGACGTCGACGTCGCACGCGCAGGCCGGGGTGTTGGCGGCGTCGTGGATGTGCCCGATGAGCTCGGTGACGATCTCCTCGGCCTTGGACGCATCCAGCGAGCGGGCCTCGCCCACGATCGAGCAGCGGGCGGCGACGATGTTCGTGCCGCCGCGCTGGCCGCCGTGGATCGAGGCGAGGTTCGTCGTCGTCTCCTCGTCGATGCGGCCCAGCCGCATCGCCATGATCGCCCGCGCCGCCGCCTCGATCGCGCTGCGCCCGTCCTCGGGCCGGATCCCGGCGTGGGCCGGCGTGCCGCGAAAGTCGGCCTCGAAGCGGTAGTAGGTCGGCGAGGCGACGATGATCTCGCCGATCGGCGAGGCGTGGTCGAAGACGTAGCCCCACGCGCTCTGCAGGGTGGTCACGTCAAAGGCCTTGGCGCCGGCGAGGCCGACCTCCTCGCTGACGGTGAACAGCAGCTCCAGGCCGACCGGAGCGCCCTCGACCGTGCAGCGGCGGGCGACCTCGAGCAGCACGGCGACGGCGGCCTTGTTGTCGGCGCCGAGGATCGTGTCGCCCGCGCTCTCCCAGCCGCCGTCGACGAGGACCGGCTCGATGACGCCGTCCTCGGGCACGGTGTCCAGGTGCGCGCAAAGCATGATCGTGCGCTCGCCGCGGCCGGGAATGCGGGCGAGCAGGTTGCCGCACTCGGCGCCGGTCTCGGCGGCCGCCCCGTCCTCCTCGACGCCCAGGCCCATCCGCCCGAGCTCGCGCGCCACGTACTCCGCGCAGGCGCGCTCGGAGCCGAACGGGCTGGGGATCGCGCACAGGCGCGCGAACGTCTCGTTCAGGCGGCGGCGCTCGACGTCTGATGCGGGGCGCATGCCGCGGGAGTCTGACGGGCGGCGGCGGGCGCCGTCACTCGGGTGACTGGGCCCGGGCGGGCCCGGCGGGCGGCACGTCGTAGGTCGCGTTGGCGTCGTCCTCGACGCGCTTGTGGACCGGCCGCGGGCCCTCGGGATCGTCGCCGAGGTCGCCCTCTCGCTGACGGTGGCGCAGGTAGCCGCCGGCGCCGAAGAGCAGGAAGCCGCCGACGCCCAGGCCCACGACGATGAGCAGGGTGAGAAATGCTGCGACGCCACCTTCCATGCCGCGGCTGGTACCCACGCCCGCCGGGCGCCGAACGTGAACTCAGCGCGTTGAGCCGCGCGACGCGCGGTACTCGGGCTCGCGCTCCTGCGAGTGCTCGAGCGCGGCGCCGACGAGGGCGCGGAACAGCGGCGCGGGGCGCTCGGGGCGCGACTTGAACTCCGGATGAAACTGCGAGGCCACGAAGAACGGGTGGTCGTCGAGCTCGATCATCTCGACGAGGCGCTCGTCGGGCGAGGTGCCGCTGACGATCAGCCCGGCCGCCTCCAAGCGCCTGCGCAGGAAGAGGTTGACCTCGTAGCGATGACGGTGGCGCTCGTAGATGACCGCCTCGCCGTAGAGCTCGCGGGCGCGGGTGTCGGCGTGGATCTTCACGGGGTCGGCGCCGAGGCGCATCGTGCCGCCGAGGTCGGTGACCTCCTTCTGCTCGGGCAGGAGGTCGATGACGGGGTGCGGCGTCTCGGGGTCGAACTCCGTCGAGTTGGCGCCGTCCATCCCGACGACGTGGCGGGCGAACTCCATGACGGCGATCTGCATGCCGAGGCAGACGCCGAGGTACGGGATCCGCCGCTCGCGCGCGACGCGGGCGGCGCGGATCTTGCCCTCGATCCCGCGGCCGCCGAAGCCGCCGGGGATGAGGATGCCGTCGGCGCCGGCCAGGCGCTCCTGGGCGGCGGCGGAGTCGACGAGCGTCTCGGAGTCCACCCAGTCGATCTCGACGTTGGCGCCGTGCAGGAACCCGGCGTGCCCGAGCGCCTCGGCGACGGACTTGTAGGCGTCTTCCAGCGCGACGTACTTGCCGACCAGCGCGATGCGGACCGTCTCGTCGGCCTCGTCAGCGCGATCGGTGATCTCGCGCCACTCGGCGAGGTCGGCCGGCTCGGGCTCGAGGCCGAAGTGCTCGCAGATGAAGTCGTCGACGCCCTCCTGCTCGTACCACAGCGGGACCTTGTAGATGTTGTCGACGTCCTTGGCCGAGATGACGGCCTCGAGCGGGAGCGAGGCGAACATCGCGATCTTCTTGCGGATGTCGGTGTCGAGCGCGCCCTCGGCGCGGCACAGCAGCATGTCGGGCTGG
>JAXDFS010000060.1:0-6572 GCA_034665465.1 Solirubrobacteraceae bacterium | reverse complement strand
CCGCGCCCCTCAAGAGGGGATTCGGCCTCGCTAGAGCGGATTGCGAGCGACAGGGCACCGCTACCTCCCCGCCTAGCACGGTCCGTCGCCGAGTCTAGCCGTGCAGACCAAATAGGGTGCTCCGGCGTGGACAAGAAGATCATCCTCTGGAGCATCGCCCTCTTCTTCGGCAGCTACATCCTGTTTCAGGCTGTCCATGACGCGACCGCGGGCCAGAGCACCGGCGTGCGGGCGGCCGCGCAGGCAGGCGCGCTCATCCTCCTCCTCGTCGTCGTGATAACGCTCGCCAAGCGGCGTTCGAAGCCTTGACATGACATGTGAGTGAGTGCATACTCACTCTTGTCGTGACCCCGCCCGCCACCAGCACCCGCACCCTCTCCACCGCCGACGAGCGCCGCGAGTCGATCCTCGAGGCCGCGCAGGGGATCTTCGCCGTCCGCGGGCTGCACGGCACGCCGACGATGGAGATCGCCAAGGCCGCGGGCATCTCGCAGGCCTACCTGTTTCGCCTCTTCCCGACCAAGGCCGAGCTCTACATCGCGCTCGTGCGGCGCTGCAACGAGCGCATCCAGCGCACGTTCGCCGACGCCGCCGCCGAGGCGCGCGCCGCCGGCGAGGAGATCCGGCCGGCGATGGGCGCGGCCTACGTCGGGCTGCTCGCCGACCGCACCCTGCTGCTCGGCCAGCTGCACGCCTTCGCGGCCTGTGACGACGACGCCGTCCGCGCCGAGATGCAGCGCGGCTTCGCGCGCCTCGTCGAGCTCGTCGAGCGCGAGTCCGGCGCGACCGCCGAGGAGGTGCGCACGTTCTTCGCCCACGGCATGCTGCTCAACGTCCTGGCCGCGATGCGCGCCGAGGACTCCGACGCGCACTGGGCGCAGGTACTGCTGAACGGCTGTTGAGCCGTCTCTTTTTTTGCCATGCGAGTGAGTGACCGATCACACCCCCGGACGAGAGGAACCGCAGCCATGACCACCGCCCCGCGCAGCCGCTGGACCCTCGCGATCGTCTCGATCGCCCTCTTCATGACCGCGCTGGACAACCTCGTCGTCGGCGTCGCGCTGCCGTCGATCCGCGTCGACCTCGGTGGTTCGATCGAATCGCTCGAGTGGACCGTCAACGCCTACACGCTGGCGTTCGCGGTCCTGCTCATCACAGGCGCGGCGCTCGGCGATCGCTTCGGTCGCAAGCGGATGTTCGTGCTCGGCCTGGGCATCTTCACGACCGCGAGCGCCGCCGCCGCGCTCGCGCCGAGCATCGACGCGCTGATCGCCGCCCGCGCGATCCAGGGCCTCGGCGCGGCGATCGTCCTGCCGCTGACGCTCACGCTGCTCTCGGAGGCCTTCCCGGCCGACAGGCGCGGGCTGGCGCTCGGGATCTGGGCCGGCGTCAGCGGCCTCGGCGTCGCGCTCGGGCCGATGGTCGGCGGGGCGGTCGTCGAGGGCATCGCCTGGCAGTGGATCTTCTGGCTGAACGTGCCCATCGGGATCGTGCTCGTGCCGGTGGCCTGGGCGCGCCTGACGGAGTCGCGCGGCCCGTCGCGCACGCTCGACCTGCCCGGACTGGCGCTCGCCGGCACCGGCCTCTTCGGCCTCACGTTCGGGATCGTGCGCGCCACGGCGCTGGGCTGGACCTCCGCGACGGTCATGGCCTCGATCGGCGGCGGCGTCGCGCTGCTCGCCGCCTTCCTGTGGTGGGAGCGGCGGGCGCCCGCTCCGATGCTGCCGCTGCGCTTCTTCCGCTCGCGCGCCTTCGCCGCGACCAACGGCGTCTCGTTCGCGATGTTCTTCGGCGTCTTCGGGTCGATCTTCCTGCTCTCGCAGTTCTTCCAGACCGCACAGGGCTACGGGCCGCTGGAGGCCGGGCTGCGCACGCTGCCCTGGACGGGGATGCCGATGATCGTCGCGCCGATCGCAGGAATCCTCAGCGACCGGATCGGCTCGCGGCCGCTCATGGCCGCCGGCCTGGCGCTGCAGTCGGTCGCGCTGGCCTGGCTGGCCGTCGTCTCCTCGCCCGACACCGCCTACTCGAGCCTCGTCGTGCCGTTCGTCATCGCGGGCACGGGCATGGCGCTGGTCTTCGCCCCGTCTGCCAACGCGGTGCTGAGCGCGGTGCGCCCGCAGGAGGCCGGCCAGGCCTCCGGCGCGACCAACGCGATCCGCGAGCTCGGCGGCGTCATGGGCGTCGCAGTGCTGGCCTCGGTGTTCAGCGCACATGGCTCCTACGCGACGCCGCAGGCGTTCAGCGATGGCGTCGTCGCGGCGCTGCCGATCGGCGCGGCAGTGCTGGCGGCCGGCGCGCTCATCGCGCTGCTCGTGCCCGGGCTGAAGTCGCGCCGGGTCGCCGAGGCGGCGACGGCGGCCGCGGCCGCTGCGGTGCCCGCGGACACGGTCGCCGCCGACGCGGTGGCCGAGCCGGTCGCCGCCTGACGCGGTCAGCGCCGCCGGATGGCGAGGATCTGCGTCGTGGTGGCGCCGCCGGCGCGGCGGATGCTCGTCACGTAGGCGGCGCCCCGCGCCAGGGCGGTCGTCCAGAGCGTCAGGTCCACGCCCGCGGGCGCGCGCGGCGGCAGCCGTGGCGCGCGCCCGCCCGGATAGCCGGCGCCGTGGCGATGGTGGCCGGGCTCGTGGCCGGCGTCGCGGCGCACGGTCGGGTGCGTGCGGTACAGGCGCCGGTCGGCGGCGGCGCTGCGGTCGCGCCGCGGCCCGAGCAGCACCTCCTGGCCCTGCGGCGAGGAGCGCACGTAGAGCAGCTGCCCGCCGAGCTCGGAGGGATTGAGCAGCAGCGCCCCGCTGCGCGCGCGGCGCAGGACGGCGCGCCGGCGGGTGGGCACGAAGACCTCCTCGATGCGGCTCGCGCCTCGTGTCGCGATGTGAAACACCGCGCGGTTGCCGTCGATCGAAGGACGACCGATCCGGTCGGGCGCGATCACGCGGCGCAGCTCGACCGGCGCAGCACCCGGGGCGAGCAGGTCGACGGCGCGCAGCACGTCGGCGGCGCCCTCGTGCGCGCGCCAGACGAGCCAGCGGTCTGAGATGGCGGGCTCCTCTGCGCCGGGCGCAGCGACCCGCAGCGCCACCGCGAGCGTGTCCTGGGAGGCCACCACCAGCTCGGCGCCCTCGCGCCAGACGATGTCGCCCGGCCCGAGGGCCGCATCGGCGCCCGGCAGCTGCACGGCCGCCGCGCCTGGGCGCTGGAGCATTCCCGCACCGCCGCCGGGCAGCTGCCAGGCGACCGTGCCGCCGGCGGCGCTCGGGTCCGTGCCGGCGTTCGTCAGTGAAGCCGGCGGCGCGGCCGTCGCCGGCGCGCCCCCGAGCACGAGCACGAGCGCGGCGGCCGCCAGCGCCACCGCACCGGTCGCCCGAATACCGCGTAGGACGGCGGGGCTGTCGCCCATCGCCCCGGCGAGCCCCACGCCGCGTGCGGTCGCCTGCAGCGGCGCGAGCGTGACGACCGGCGCGATCCTGCCGGCCGCGAAGGCCACGCCGACCGCGACGCCGGCGCCGGGGTCGCCGAGCGCCAGGCATGCGCCGGCGAGCGCGTAGACCCCGAACGACAGGACGAACGTCGTGAAGCCCAGCCCGAGCAGGACGCCGTACAGGCCGGCCGCGAGCGGTACCGGAAGCACGCGCCGCCAGGACTCGGGCACCTGCCGGCGGACCTGCGGGACGATCCGCCGCCCGCCGGCGTCGCCCGCGGCGGCTGCGAGCAGCACGGCCGCGGCCAGCGCCCCGGCCACCGCGCCGCCCGTGCCGAGCGCGGCGCCGAGCAGCGCGAGGCCGCCGAACGTCGCGACGGCGCCCGCGAGCGCGCCCGCGGCGAACGCCACGCATGCGATCGCGGTCACGCGCATGCTCCCGGCGTAGCCATCGGGACCCAGCGTGTCGACCATCGAGAACCCGCACGGAGACCAGGCGCCCGCGACGCCCGCGACAAGCGCGGCCAGGACGAGCGCGGTCAGCACGGCACCTTCGTCTGGACGTACATGACGCAGAACACGTGGCGTCGCCCATAGCAGTAGCCCTTCAGCGCGGTGTCGCCGTTGATGCGATGCGACGCGGTCGTGCAGCAGTCCGAGAGCTTGCGCACATGCCCGCCGCAGCAGCGAAACCAGGAGCCGTCCGTGCGTGTGGCGATGTGATGGCGCCGGCCGGCCGCCGAGCAGATGCGCGTGCGCGTGGCGGGCGGCAGCGGGCGTCCGTCGGGATCGAGCAGCGGTGCGCCGCGCTCGTCGACCGGCGCGCCCTGGCCATCGATCGGGCGGCCCAGGTCGTCGATCGGCCTGCCGTCCTTGGCGCGCAGCGGGAAGCCGCGGTTGTCGATCCGCGGCAGCCCGGTCGGATGCGGGCAGCTGTCGGTCGTGAAGATGTGCCCGCAGAAGTGGTAGGCCTCGGCGTCGCCGGGCCGGACCAGCGAGCCGACCGAGCGCGCGGCGGCGAGAACGCCCGCGGCGGCGCCGGCGGTCACGATGAAGCCGCGGCGCGAGCTGATCGGGGCCTGCTCGGCGCCGCTGCGCCCATGCGCCGCGGCCAGCACGGACGCCAGCTGACGGCGCGTGTTGACGGTGCCCTTCGCGAGCACCGTGCCGTCGGGCGCCAGCGCCACGGCGAACGGGGCGCCGGGGACCGCCGCCGCCGCCCAGGCGCCCGCGTCCTCGCGCTCGTCGTAGACGACCGCGCCCAGCTTGCGCGCCGGGCCCACCAGCGCGCGACACAGCCGGCAGCCGGGCGAGGTGAAGAAGGCGAGCCCGATCCCGGCATCGGCCCCGTGCTCGCCGTGGCGCATCTCGAGGCGCCGGCCGACCGGCGGCCCCTCGCCGGGGACCTCGAGCGCGCCGTCGGGGGAAGCGGCCCGCGCTCCGCGTGTCACCACGACGGCGGCGGCGAGCATCGCGACAACGGCCGCCGCCGCCCGGACGGGGACCGGCGCCGCGGCGTGGCTGATCGCCAGCAGCGCCGCAGCGGCCGCGAGGACCGTCGTGCGGCCCGCCGACGGCCATGAGATGCGCCCGTGCGCGCCGAAGCAGCCGCACGGAGCGCCACCGCGTCCGGCGCCGATTGCGACCGCCTGCGCGGCGGCGAACGCCGCCAGCACGGCCGTCGCCGCCCAGGCGCCGGGAGGCCAGCCCGCGAGCACCCCAGCGGCGAGTCCCGCCTCGAGCACCACCAGCGGAGCCCAGGCCGCGCGGGCCGCGCGCCCGTGCAACCCGAAGGACTCGGCCGCCAGCGCCGTGCTCGTGCGCGCCGTCGCCTTCAGGCCTGCGCCAGCAAGGAGCGCGGCACCGACCAGCGCGGCGAGAAGGGCGTCGAGCAGCATGCGGGTCGCGCGACGCTAGCGCACGACGCGGTCGCGTCGACGCAGTCGCCGCGCGGCCTCACAGACCGACCGGGTGGCGCACCTCGAAGCCGCCGCGCTCGCCGATGACGGGACGCCAGCGCACCCCGCCTGCTCCGCTGGGATCCCCGACGGCGCTCGTGTCCAGCCGCAGGCCGGCGACCTCGGTGTAGACGTGTGAGCGGTTGGCGTAGATCGTCATCCAGCGGCCCGCGCCGGGCGCTGCCCAGCGGGCGAAGCTGCCGCTGACCATCGTGGAGCGCAGCAGCCCGGTCTTGATGAGCCCGTAGCCGACGGCGCCCGAGCAGTCAAACGCCGTGTCCTCGACGACGGCATGGCCGCCGCCCCAGCGGTAGCGCCTGCCGACGATCCGGTTGTACTGCGAGATGAGCGAGCGCACGCGCTTGGGGGCCGCGCGCGGGATCGCCGCCCTGCCGTCCGTGCGCAGGCGCGCGACCGTTCCGGGGACGAAGCTCGTGGTGACGGCCGGCAGCTGCGGAACGGGCTGCGGCAGCACCGGCACCTGCGGCAGGCGAGGCAGGGGCAGCGGCAGGGGCAGGGGCAGGGGTTGGCCGAACGGCGTTCCACCCGGTCCCGGCGCGATGTCGCCGTCCCCTGGCCAGGCCGCCGCGCCGCCCTCATCGGCGGCACCGGGCGTGCTGGCGAGCTCGGCGCCGCCGCTGTCGGTCGCGATCGTCACGCGGACCGGACTCGCATGGGCCGGAGCGGCGGCGAGGGCGAGGATGAGAAGCGCGAAGACTGTCCTGGCGATGGGCATGGCCCCGGACATCGGCAGAAGCGCCGACATCTTTGAGCCCGCGGGCCCCCGGCTGGACGCTGCAAGCGCCGTTGCGCAGGGCCCGTGGAGGGCTTACCATGAAGTGCGTATGGCCAGATTCCTCCACACGCTCGTCACTCACGCCGCGGTCGTCTGAACAGGCGTCCGGGGCAGCGCCCGGGCACCCATCGCGACGTGTCGCTTGACGAAGCTCTGGAGGGCACCTCGATGAACGTCGCACCCGTCGGCGTCGGCCGGCGACCCGATCTCCAAGCCGAGCTCGCCGAGCTCGGGGACCCCGCGTTCACCGCCGCCCGCGTGCTGGCCCAGCATCGCGGGCGCTGGCTCGTGGCCGGCGGCGACGACCAGCCGCCCAAGCTCGTGGCCGCCCGCGGGCGCCTGCGCGGCGCCGGGCGCGCGCCGACGACCGGCGACTGGGTCGCGATCGACGCCGACGGCG
>JAXDFS010000059.1:0-5543 GCA_034665465.1 Solirubrobacteraceae bacterium | reverse complement strand
TTGAGGTCGCCGAGCCGGAGCTCATCCTGCAGGCCGAGCTTGATCGCCGCCGCCGCCTTGGACACCTTGCGCGGGACGAAGCGCTCCGGCCTGCGCGGCGACTCGTGGTTGTAGGCGATCGCGCTGCTGGCGTGCAGGCCGTGCTTGGCGCGCAGCGTGTCGACGAGCCCGTAGGCCGCCAGCTTCGCGACGCCGTAGGGCGAGCGCGGGCGCATCGGCGTCTGCTCGTTCTGCGGCGACACGTTCGCGGCCCCGAAGATCTCGCCGGAGCTGGCGACGAGCACGCGCACGCCGCCGTCGAGCTCGCGCGCGGCCTGCAGGAGCGTCGGGGGCGCGCCCGCGGCGAGGGGGAGCGTGCCGGCAGGGTCCTTGCACGACCCCGGGACGAAGGTCGGGGCGCCGAGGTGGTAGAGCTCGTCGGGCGCGGTCTCGAGCACCGCGGCGCGCAGCGACGCGGGGTCGCCGAGGTCGCCGTGGACCGTGCGCACGCCGTCCATCGCGACCGGGCGGCGGACCATCCCGACGACCTCGTAGCCCTCGCCGAGCAGCAGCTGCGAGAGGTAGTAGCCGTCCTGCCCGGTGATGCCCGTGATGAGCGCGCGCGGCACGCGGCAAGCGTAAGGGAGGGCCGCGCGCGCCGCTCACGCCGTTTTGGCGGCCCTGTGGTGGGTAGCGCAACGTGAAGACGGCGCATTTGCAAGAACGCAACCTTTCAGCCCGCCGCGCGTTGTCATTCGTACCCTCAGTACAGACGCACAGACATCCTCACCCCGGATGACGCTCTCCCGCCCCCTCCCCAGCGCGCTGCCCGCGCCTCCCAGCCCGGCAGCCGCCCCGACCACCCCACGCGAAGTGAGCGTGCTCGGCGTGCCCCTGGCGCTGACCGACTACGACCAGACGATGGAGTGGATGGACGCCACGATCGCGCACGGCGAGCAGGGCTACATCTGCGTGGCCGCGACGCACACGATCATGGTCTGCCACGAGGACCCCGAGCTGCGCGAGGCGGTCCTGAACTCCTCGCTGACGGTGCCCGACGGCCAGCCGCTCGTGTGGGCGATGAACGCGCTCGGCGGCGACCTCACCGATCGCGTCTACGGCCCGGACCTCATGGCGCGCTTCTGCGAGCGCGCCGCCGCCAACGGCACGCGCATGTATCTCTACGGCGGCCGCAACCAGGGCGCGCTCGTGCAGCTCGCGCTCAACCTGCGCCAGAGCTACCCCGGCGTGAAGATCGTCGGCGGCTACTCGCCGCCGTTCCGCGACCTCTCCGAGGAGGAGGAGGACGCGATCATCGACGAGATCAACGGCACGGAGGCGGACGTCGTATGGGTCGGCGTCGGGGCCCCCAAGCAGGAGAAGTGGATGGCCGCCATGCGCCCCCGCCTGGATGCCGCGGTGCTCGTCGGTGTCGGCGCGGCGTTCGACTTCCATGCCGGCCTCGTCCCGCAGGCGCCCGACTGGATGCAGGCCGCCGGGCTGGAGTGGCTGTACCGGATGGCGCAGGAGCCGCGCCGCCTCGGACCGCGCTACGTGCGCTACAACCCGCGCTTCGTGACGGGCTTCGCGCGCCAGTACGCGCGTCACCGGCTGCGGGCCGGCCAGCCAGATCAGTAGATTCCGCGCGGTGACAGACGGCCCATCAGTGTCGCCGGCAGACATGTCCGCCGAGGTGGCTGTCATCGGCCTGGGCCGGATCGGCCTGCCCCTGGCGATCTCCTTCGCCGACCGCGGCCTGCGCGTGCTCGGCATCGACAAGGACCCCGACCGGTTGCAGGCCGTGCGCGACGGGCGCATGCCGTTCGCCGAGCCCGGCGCCCAGGACGCGCTGGACCGCGTCCATGCCGCCGGCACGCTGTCGATCTCCGACCGCGTCGCCGACGCCGCGCTCGCCGATCACATCGTCATCACGCTCGGCACGCCGTCGCTGTCGCACGTCGAGATCGACATCTCCGACATCCGCTCGGCGCTGGACGACCTGCTGCCGCACCTGCGCCCCGGCCACACGATCGCGCTGCGCTCCACGATCGCGCCGGGCACGACCGAGTTCGTCGCCGGCTATCTCGCCAAGCACCGCGCCTTCGCGATCGGCGAGGACGTCTTCGTCGCCCACGCCCCCGAGCGGATCGCCGCGGGGCGCTTCTTCGAGGAGATCGGGACGCTGCCGTGCATCGTCGGCGGCGTCGACGAGCCGTCGGGCGAGCGCGTCGGCTCGCTCTTCTCGATCTTCGGCGCGCCGATCGTGCAGACGACGCCGGCGCAGGCCGAGCTGGCGAAGATCTGGACGAACATCCTGCGCTACGCGAACTTCGCGCTGCCCAATCTCCTCATGATGGACTGCGAGCAGCACGGCGCGAACGTCTTCGAGGTCATCGACCTCATCAACCGCGACTATCCGCGCGGCGGGATCGCGATGCCGGGCTTCACCGCCGGCACCTGCCTGCGCAAGGACTTCGCGTTCAGCGAGGAGCGCTCCAACGCCCCGGGCATGCTGCTCGCCGTGTCGCGCGTGAACGAGTCGGTGCCGCTGTTCCTCGTCGAGGGCATGAAGCGCAGGCTCGGCTCGCTCAACGGCCGCAAGATCGCGGTCCTCGGGCTGGCCTTCAAGGGCAACACCGACGACGAGCGCGACTCGCTCGCACACAAGCTCGTGCGCCTGCTCGAGCGCGAGCTGGCCGACGTCGCGGTGCACGACCCGCGCGTGGCGACCCCCACGCCGCCGTTCGAGGAGGCCGTCAGCGGCGCCGACGCGATCGTCGTCGCCGCCAACCACGACGAGTTCGCCGGTGCCGGGCCGCTGCGGGTCGTCGCCGAGCTGGCGGCCACCGACGCGCTGATCGTCGATCCCTGGAACTGCTTCGGCGCCGCGCAGGTCTTCGCCTACGTCGCCGAGCTCAGCGCGATCACGAACGGGCGAGTCGCGCTTCCGTGAGCCGTAGGACGGCTCACGGGTGAGCCGGGTGCTGGTGACCGGCGGCGCCGGCACGATCGGCGCCGCGGTCGTGCGACGGCTGCTGCGCGACCCCGCCTACGAGGTGCGCGTGTCCGACCAGCGCCCCGCGCCGCAGTGGATGCGCGAGGGCTGCGAGGTCCACACCGGCGACCTGCGCGACCACGACGAGGCGGGCGCCGCGACCAAGGGCTGCACGCATGTCATCCACCTCGCGGCGATCGTCGGCGGGATCGCGAACTTCCACAAGCTCCCGCACACGCTGACGTCGGTCAACAGCGCGCTCTACGACGCGGTCATCCGGGCGGCCCTCGACTGCGACGTCGAGCGCTTCACGTACGTCTCGAGCTCGATGGTCTTCGAGCGCGCGACGCAGTACCCGACCACCGAGGAGCACGTCTGGGAGGTCCCGATGCCGCGGTCGGCCTACGGGTTCTCCAAGCTGGCCGGCGAGGTCTGGTGCCGCGCGGCCCACGACGAGCACGGCCTGCCCTACACGATCTGCCGGCCCTTCAACGCGTATGGGCCGGGCGAGATGCCCGACGACGAGCCCGGGATCGCCCACGCCGTGCCCGACCTCATCCGCAAGGCGCTGTCGGGCCAGCACCCGCTGCAGATCTTCGGCACGGGCGAGCACACCCGCACGCTCACGCACATCGACGACATCGCCGACGGCGTCGTCACCGCGACGGGCTCGCCGGCCGGGCTGCACGAGGACTTCAACATCTCGGCCTCCGACGAGCTGACCGTCGCGCAGATCGCGCGGATCATCTGGGACGCCTGCGGGCGCGATCCCGAGACCTTCGAGCTCGAGCACCTGCCGACGTTCGCGGTCGACGTCGTGCGGCGCTGGCCGAGCGTCGACAAGGCGCGCGACGTGCTCGGCTGGGAGGCGCAGATCGACGTCCGCGACGGCATCGCGCAGACCGTCGAGTGGCTGCGCGACCGGCTCGCCGCAGCGTAGGCCGACGCTGCGGCGACATCCCCGGCGCGCGCTCCCCAGCACGCTGAACGGACCGTTGGCTCCCGGCGACGCAGGCCTGCATCCCGGGAGCCGCACGGTTCGCGCCCTCTCCCCCAGCAACGAGCGGGGACCCTAGACGCATGGAGCCGTTAACGCAAATTTATGTGCCGGCGAGGGCTTCGTAGGTCAGGCGCAGGCCCTCGGCGATGGCCGTCTGCGACCGCCATCCGAGCACTTCGCCCGCACGCCCGGCGGCCAGGCAGGAGCGCTCGATCTCCCCCAGCCGCGCGGGGGCGAACTCCGGCTCGGGCGCTCCCGGGCCGTGCAGCTCGGCGAGGCGATCGACGATCGCGAGGACCGACGTCTCCTCCTCGGTGCCGATGTTCACGACCCCGCCGGCGTCGCTGTCGCCGGCGCGCAGCAGCGCCTGCACGAGATCGGCGACGTAGATGTAGTCGCGCGTCTGGCGACCGTCGCCGAAGATCTTCGGACGCCCGCCCGCGCGCAGGCGGCCGCAGAAGATCGCGACGACGCCGGCCTCCCCGTGCGGGTCCTGGCGGGGGCCGTAGACGTTGCCGAAGCGCAGCGCGATCGTCGACATGCCGTAGAGGCGATCAAAGAGGCCGAGGTAGCGCTCGGCGCAGTACTTGCTCTGGCCGTAGGCCGCCATCGGGAGCGGCGCGACGGTCTCGGGCGTGGGCAGGACGTCGGTGTCGCCGTAGATCGCGCCGCCGGTCGAGGAGAACACGACGCGGGCGGGGCGGGCGGGGTTCGCAGCGCGTGCGGCCTCGAGGACGTTGACGGTCCCCTCGATGTTCAGGCGGGCATCGAGCGCGGGATCGGACAGGGAGAGGCGCACGTCGACCTGGGCGGCGAGGTGGAAGATGGCCTCGGGCTCGACGGCCGCGACGACGGAGCCCAGTGCGTCCGCGTCGCGGATGTCCAGGCGCTCGAGCACCGCGCCCGCCTGCAGCGCGCCCTCCAGATTGGACTTCCTGCCGCTGGAGAGGTCGTCGACGACGGTGACGCTGTCGCCGCGGGCGAGCAGGGCATCGACGAGATGCGAGCCGATGAAGCCGGCCCCGCCGGTGACGAGCGTCCGCATTCAGGGGCAGTCTATGGTGGTTGCGCCCCGCTGCGGTCGTACGCAGTTTGACCCCCTCCGGGGCGGGGGTAGATCGCCTGCATTGGCAACGACGACCAGGAGGTTGCGATGAAGCTGGGCAAACAGCCGAAGCGCAAGCAGGACCAGGCGCTGGACGTCGTCGCTTCCGCGGCGCACACGTGGTCGAAGTGGCAGCTCGGAAAGCGCGCCGGCAAGGGCGTCGCGAAGGGCGCGAAGAAGGCCGCCGCGCTGAAGGGCGGCAGCAAGCCGTCGGGCATCAAGGGCGCCATCACCGGGACGCCGGCGAAGATCGCCGCCGCGTTGGCCGTGATCGGCGGCGTCGGCGCGATGCTCGCGCGCAAGCTCAAGGGCGGCGGCGGGAGCGATTCCGCCTATATCCCGCCGGCCCCGCACGAGCCCGTGGCCGCACCGCCGCCACCTCCGCCTCCGCCGCCGCCGGCCCCGGGTGCCATGGCGCACGAGCCCCCGCCGCCGCCGCCGCTCGCCGCAGCACCCGAGCCGCC